>CADBYQ010000205.1 GCA_902798865.1 Pseudoselenomonas ruminantium
GCTGAGTGGTTCCACCTGTTCCCATACCGAACACAGTAGTTAAGCACTCATACGCCGAAAGTACTTGTCTGGAGACGGACTGGGAGGATAGGGCGTTGCTGGTTTGTATATCTGGTGACGATAGCCGAGTGGTTCCACCTGTTCCCATACCGAACACAGTAGTTAAGCACTCGTACGCCGAAAGTACTTGTCTGGAGACGGACTGGGAGGATAGGGCGTTGCCAGTTGAACGTGAAAGCTTCCGCGTGACGGAAGCTTTTTTTTATGTTATACTAGCGTTGGTGTTATTTCTTATTTTTTTATCAGGAGGGGGATTATCTATGATTGAAGAATTTAAGAAGTTTATCATGCGGGGAAATGTTCTGGACATGGCTGTAGGTATCATCATTGGTGCTGCCTTTGGCAAGATTGTTACCTCCTTTGTCAATGACATTTTAATGCCGCCGATTGGTCTCATTTTGGGGCAAGTGGATTTCTCCAATTTGTTTATCAATCTGTCTGCTACGCCTGCTGCCACGTTGGCTGAAGCCAAAGCTGCCGGACTGCCGATTATCGCCTATGGTTCGTTCCTCAATGCCGTTATCGACTTTCTGATTGTGGCATTTGCCATCTTTATGCTGATTAAGCAGGTAAATCGCATCATGCCGAAGAAGGAAGAACCGAAAGAGCCGCGCCTTTGCCCCTATTGCAAGACGGAAATTCCGGATGAAGCGACGAAATGTCCACATTGCACTTCGGCGCTTTAATATTTTTAGCGTGAATAAGAGCCTTACGATAAATGCTGTCGTAAGACTCTTTTTATTTTCCACAAACTTATCCACAGAAAAATGTAGATGAGCGCCGGTTTTTGGGGCTGTTTTTCAGGTTGTTTTCACAAAATAGTATACTTATCCACAATATCCACAGAAAAGACTGTGCACAATGTGGATAAGTATAAGATTTAAGCTAGCAGGGAAATTATAATTTTTCTGACGATTGTGGATAACTTTATATGAAAAAAGCGCCATTTTTGTCTGTGATTTTTAATCCATTTCTAATTAAATCCAGTTATAATAGCTCTCTATCGAAGTAGAAGGAGGTTTTTAAGATATATGGCAATGTCTAAAGGAAAGCAGCTTTGGCTGACGGTGTTTCTCGGGCTGATGACTGCGATGGCACCATTGGCAACGGATATGTATCTTCCTGCCTTGCCCACTGTACAGGTGGATTTTGGCATTACGGCATCTTTGGCGCAGATGACGTTGACGATGACCATGATTGGCATGGCGTTGGGGCAGATTTTTGCCGGCCCGATAAGTGACCGCTATGGACGAAAATGGCCATTGACCGCAGGCATGGTCGTCTTTACCTTGTCGACTGTGGGTTGCGTTTGGGCGCAGGATATTATGGTGTTCTTGTTTTTTCGGTTTATTTCGGGCTTTGCAGGCGCCAGCGGCATTGTGATTGCCAAGGCGATTGCCCGTGATGTGTGCCAGGGGCCGGAGCTGACCAAGTTTTTTGCGATGCTCATGATGGTCAATGGGCTGGCGCCAATTATTGCGCCGGTTATCGGTGGGCAGATACTATTGTACACGAGTTGGCGGGGCGTATTCGTGGTGCTGGTGGCAGTAGGGCTTTTCCAGCTTATCGCCACGCTTATCTATAAGGAAACCTTGCCGAAAGACCATCGGCTGGCAGGCCTGCGGGAGTCTTTTGCCAAGTTCCCCATGCTGCTCAAAAATCGGTATTTCCTGGGGCATTGTCTGGTGCAGTGCTTTGTATTTGGGGCATTCTTTTCGTATCTGGCGGGTTCGTCCTTTGTCTTTCAGAACATCTTTCAGGTTTCACCGCAGATGTTCAGTCTGATTTTTGGCGGCATCGGGGCAGGGCTGCTGTTGTCGGGGGCCTTGCCGGCACGGCTGGCCGGACGTGTGGCTGATGTGAAGATGCTGCATATTTCGCTGTTGGTGCCGTTAATTGGTTCCGTGCTTTTGTTGCTGGCGTTCTCGGCAGGAATGGGCATGGCGGTTATTCTGCCGGTGCTGTTTTTGACCATTGTGCCGCTGTCGGTGCTGGGGGCAGCCAGCTTTTCCCTGGCGCTCTCCCGTCAGGGGAAGAACGCTGGCAGTGCCAGTGCTTTGATTGGCTTTTTCTCCATGATATTGGGCGGCTGTATGATGCCTTTGGTGGGGATTGCCGGGGAAAATACCGCGATTCCTATGTGCGTGATTATGTTAAGCGGCTATGGCTTGGGGTATGTGGTTTTTCGCATAATGATAGCGCCGGAACACTGAGATGTATGATAAAAAAAGCCCGTCTGTATCATTGATAGCAGACGGGCTTTATGTTATACTGGCATGAGAAAAGCCGCCTGAAAAGTTCCCCAACTGAAAAGGCGGCTAATCTATTCACTTAGCTGGGGCTGACCGTTTATTGGTAGCACCACTTTTATGTATATTATACCGTGGGAGAAATAACTCGTCAAGAAAGGAAACTATTGATGAAATATAAGATGATTGCTTTGGATTTGGATGGTACGCTCAACAATGATGAAAAAGTCATTACGCCGCGTACCCGTGACGCATTGATGGCCGTGCAGGAACAGGGGGTCATTGTGGCACTGGTATCTGGTCGTCAGGCACCGGGACTCCAGCGGGAGGCAGATGCCCTGCATCTGGAAGATTATCATGGGCTGCGGATTTCCTATAACGGTGGCCGGATTCAGGATGCAACTACGGGGGAAATCCTCTTTGACAGTGCCATTGATAATGCAACGGCAGTGGATTTTCTGCGTCATTTGGAGCAGTGGCCGGAGCTTTCCCCGATTGTGGATGATGGCGAGTTTATCTACACCACAGATGCCAGCCGTCACAAGGTTATGGACGAGAGCCGCAATAACAATCTGCAAGTCAAAATCGTGGACAATATTGCTGATGCGGTGGATTTTGCGCCCGTAAAGATTCTGACGGCGGCACCGAATGAAATCCTCGTTCCCCATCTTGCCGATATCCGCCGCGGCTTTGAGGATAAGTTGTCTTTCGTGCAGTCGGCTCCGTGGTTCTATGAGGGGACGGTAAAGGGCGTTAGCAAGAACAGTGCCTTAGACCAGGCTTGCAAGCGTCTGGGCATTGCGCCGGCGGAAGTCATGGCCTTTGGCGACGCGCAGAACGATATGAGCATGCTGGATTTTGCCGGTTATGGCGTGGCCATGGGCAATGCCTGCGATGAGCTCAAAGCTATGGCCGATGAGATTACGGCAACGAATAATGAAGACGGCATTGCCGTGACGCTGGAAAGGCATTTTGCATTATGATGGAAGAACAGCAGCACAAACGCCGCATTCACTACAGCGGCAAATATCCCCGGCACTTTGCGGAGAAGTATAAGGAACTTAACCCGGAAAAGTATGGGGATGAAGTGGCGCATGTTATCGCTAAGGGCAATACCCCGGCCGGCATGCATATTCCCATTATGGTGGCAGAGATTCTGGACGTACTGGCGATTCAGCCCGGCGAGCAGGGCTTTGACGGCACATTAGGCTATGGCGGGCATACGCTGGCCATGCTCGAAAAGCTTGCGGGGCAGGGGCGGCTGTACAGCGGGGATATTGACCCAATTGAGTCGAAGAAAACGGAAGCCCGCATCCGCGAAAAAGGCTTTGGCGAGGAAATCTGGCAGCTTAGGAATATGAATTTCTGTCAGATTGATGAACTGGCGCAGGAAGTCGGCGGCTTTGATTTCGTGCTGGCAGATTTAGGCGTGTCCTCCATGCAGATTGACAATCCGGAGCGGGGATTTACCTTCAAGAGTGATGGGCCGCTCGACTTGCGGCTGAATCCTGAAGCGGGGATTACGGCGGCGC
>CADBYQ010000206.1 GCA_902798865.1 Pseudoselenomonas ruminantium
CTCAAGCACTTCTATCCGACGGCTACGCTCGTAACCGGTTACGACATCATCTTCTTCTGGGTAGCCCGCATGGTCATGATGGGCCTGGAATTCGGCAAGGATATTCCGTTCCATCATGTATTTATCCACGGTTTGGTTCGTGATAGCCAGGGCCGCAAGATGAGTAAGTCTTTGGGCAATGGTATTGACCCCGTAGAAGTTATCGAAAAATACGGTGCCGATACCCTGCGTTTTATGCTGATTACGGGCAACACGCCGGGCAACGATATGCGTTTCTACTGGGAACGCGTGGAAGGTGCCCGCAACTTTGCCAACAAGATTTGGAACGCTTCCCGCTACATGCTCATGAACCTCGAAGGCTTCGACAAGAGCTTCAAGCCGGCTGAGGAGGATTATACGCTGTCCGATAAATGGATTCTGTCCCGTTATGCCCGCACGGTGCGTGACGTTACGGAAAATCTGGACAAGTTCGAACTCGGCGAAGCCGGCCGCATGATTTATGAATTCATCTGGAATGAGTTCTGCGACTGGTATATCGAACTCACGAAGGCACGTCTTTACGACAAGGAAAATGTCCGTGCCCGCAATACGGCCCTTTATGTGCTCTCCACGGTGCTCGAAGGCACGCTGCGCCTGCTGCATCCGTTCATGCCGTTCCTCACGGAAGAAATCTGGCAGAAGGTTCCCCATGATGATGCGCTCAAGAGCATTATGGAAACCAGCTGGCCGGAAGTTATGGCCGAGTGCATCAGCGACGAAATCGAAGCCGATATGACGGCCATCATGGAAACCATCAAGACCGTCCGCAATATGCGTGCGGAAGTCGGTGCAGCTCCGAGTAAGAAGAGCGAGCTGATTCTGAACTTCACGGACGAATCCCTGCGCGCTGTATTTACGGAAAATCAGAGCTATCTGGACAAGCTAGCATCTTCTGATCCGATTACCATTCTGCCTGCCGGTGCCGACAAGCCGGAAAATGCCATGGCCGGTATGGTAAACGGCGTGGAAGTATTCCTGCCGCTCAAGGGCCTGATTGATGTGGATAAGGAAACGGCCCGTCTCACGAAGGAACTGGAAAAACTCGACAAGGAAATCAGCCGCCTGGCCAAGAAACTGGGCAATGAAGGCTTCCTCGCCAAGGCTCCCGCTGATGTGGTAGCCGGTGAGAAGGAAAAACTGGCTGGTTACGAGGAAAAGAAAAAATCTGTGGAAGGCCGTATGCAGGATTTGGCCAAACTGAAATAATCGTTAGGAGAATCCTATATGAATTATCAGGAATCGCTGGCATATTTAGAAAGTCTCAATATATTTGGTATTAAACTCGGTCTGGAACGCATTCAAAAACTGCTGGCGCGTTTGGAACTGCCGCAGGAACGGTATCGCACGATTCATGTAACCGGCACCAATGGCAAAGGTTCGGTGTCCGCCATGCTGGCGGGCATCCTGCGCCATTCGGGCATCCATACGGGCTTTTACAGTTCTCCGCATCTTGTCTCCTATACGGAGCGGATTCGGGTGGACGGTCAGGCCATCAGCGAGCAGGAATTTGCCGACTGCCTGAGTTCCATCAAGGTCTATATCGACCAGATGGTGGCAGACGGGGAGGAATGTCCGACTCAGTTTGAGGTGCTTACCGCACTGGCTTTCTTTTACTTTGCAATCAAGCATGTAGAATATGCCGTTATTGAAGTGGGACTTGGGGGGCTTCTGGATTCCACCAATGTTATTGTGCCGGAAGTTTCGATTATCACCAATGTCACGTTGGAACATGCTGACCGCTGCGGCGGCACATTGGAAGGTGTGGCTCATCATAAGGCGGGCATCATCAAAGATGATGTGCCGGTGGTTACCGCTGCGCAAGGTGTTGCCCTGGATATTATCCGTCAGCAGGCGGAGGAAAAGAATGCGGATATCTTTGTGGCAGGTGAGGACTTCAGTGCCGAATTTATCAGCTGTGAGAGCAATTTCCAGCGCTTGGAATTTTCTTCCGGTCTGTTGGGGGCGGTGAAGGAACCCTATACGCTCCATCTTTTGGGCAAGCATCAGATTGAAAATGCAGCGGTGGCGGTGATGGCTGCCAAGCTTATCCACAACCTGGACGACCGTATCACCAATAAGACCATTGATGATGCACTGTCTTTGGTCAGCTGGCCTGCCCGCTTTGAGCGGGTGGAAATGGGCCGTCAGAAAATCATTATTGACGGCGCTCATAATCCGGCGGGCATGGTTGCTCTGCGAGAAAGCCTTGACCTTTATTATCCGGTAGAGGAACGTGTCCTGCTCTTGGGGATTCTCAAAGACAAGGATATCGACACGATGCTGGATATTCTCCTGCGTCCGAACGATACAGTGGTTGTTACCGTACCACATTCGGACAGGGCCAGCGACCCGCAGCTTTTGGCGGGGAAGGTGGCAGCGCATGTACAGCATGTGGAGGCCATAGCAGACAATGATGAGGCGATGAATCGCGCCTTGGAACTAGCTAATGGCGAAAAACTTTTGGTCATGGCAGGTTCCCTGTATCTGGTCGGAGAACTGCGGAAAATGCTGCTGGATAAAAAGGGAGGAGAAGCATGAGTGAAATGGATTCTCCCGAAATGCAAATGGTCAAGCAAAGACGCCGGGCAGCTGCTAAAGCAAAATGGCGGGAGCGGTATAAGAAATGGTCCTGGCAGTTTGTGCTGGCCGAAGCCTTTTTACTGCCGCTGCTGCCGTCAGCGGCTACGGCGGCCTTGCTGATTGCCAGCGTGCTGACTGTTCTGCGGTTCCGTACGGATGCGGAGTTTAAATTCCGTCAACTGTCCTTTGATGTACCGGCGGCGCTCTTTATCCTGCTCAGTGCATTATCGATAATGGTTTCACCGGATAAAGGCTTTAGCTTTTATAACTGGTATAACCTGGTGGGCGTTTATGTGCTGACCTATTTCGTGGTAGGGCAGAACCTGCGCAGTGTGCAGCAGGTTAAGGAACTGCTTGTTGTCACGGCCATGGCGGCCATTTTGGTCGTGCTCTATGGTTTTTATCAGTTCATTTTCGGCATTGATATCAGTGCGATGAAGTGGGTGGATGGCGATGCCTTCCCCGAACTGAGGAAGCGCGTATTTTCCACTTGGGAAAATCCCAATATTTTGGCGGGATACCTGGATATTATCATTTGTCTGGTCTTTGGCCTGTTTGTCAAAGCGGATTCGCAGAAGAAAAAGATTGTTTTGGGCGTTATGCTGGCGGCGGGGGCTGCCTGCCTGGCCATGACCTATGCCCGCGGGGCGTGCCTCGTTATTGCCGTTATCTTTGCTGTCTATGGCATGTTCAAGGACTGGCGCGTGCTTTTAGCCTGTGTGGCGGTGGCTGTGGGCTTGCTTGTTGTTGACCCGGTGCTCTATGAACGTCTGAGTTCGGTGTTTACGAAGGTAGATACCTCGTCGGAAATGCGGCTGGCCTTCTGGGAAAGCACCGTTGCGATGATTCAGGACCATCCCTTTTTGGGGATTGGTTGGGGCGCTTACTGGATGGTGTATCCGGAGTACGATTTTTACCTGCAGGGAGCCGATATCCGCATTGTGCATGCGCATAACTGGTATCTCAATTATGCGGCAGAAATCGGCATCCCCGGTATGCTGTCCTTTGTCTGGTTGTTTTTCGGTTCGCTTTTCCTGACCTTGCAGCAGAAATTTCTGCCGCCTAAGCCGGTGACAGCTGCGCCTACTCCGTTTGATTATAATGAAGAAGCGGCAGCTGATGTGGAACTGAAAAAAGTTGCCGACAGTGTGCAGACAGAGGCAGAAAGGCCGGAAGTTCCCCTATGGCAGG
>CADBYQ010000207.1:0-3786 GCA_902798865.1 Pseudoselenomonas ruminantium
CCGGATATCGTAACGCTGGCCAAAGGCTTAGCAGGCGGTGTGCCCATCGGCGCCTTTATCGTCACCGATAAGGTAGCGGCAGCCTTTAAGCCCGGCGACCATGGCACGACCTTCGGCGGCAATCCGCTGGCTTGCGCGGCAGCCAATGTGGTGCTCGATACGGTACCAAAAGATGAATTTTTGAAAAATATTCAGGCTGTAGGCAAATATTTTAAGGATAAATTGCAGGAATTAGCGAAAAAATATCCAAACTTTATTGTAGATGTGCGTGGTGAAGGCCTGATTCTCGGTGCAGAACTTGCTGGTGCCGAACATGGCCGGGATATCGTCAATGACTGTCTGGCCAAGGGGCTGATTATCAACTGCACGGCGGGCAAGGTGCTGCGCTTTATCCCGCCGCTCATCATCACCACAGCGCAGATTGATGAAGCATTTGCTGTAATGGACGAAGTTATCGGCAAATACGCCGAATAAGGGGGCTTTGGATGTTAAAAGGACGCGATATGTTGTCCATCCACGATTTATCCGTGGATGAAGTACAGGAAATTCTGGCATTGGCCCATGAACTCAAGGCCAAGCAGAAGGCAGGAATCGAACATCATCTCTTAAAGGGCAAGACCCTGGGTATGATTTTTGAAAAGTCTTCCACGCGCACCAGAGTTTCGTTTGAAGTTGGCATGTACCAGCTCGGCGGGCAGGCGCTGTTCCTCTCGAACCGCGATTTGCAGCTGGGCCGCGGCGAACCCATTAAGGATACGGCACGCGTGCTGTCCCGTTATCTGGATGGCATTATGATTCGTACCTACGGCCATGACCGCGTGGAGGAACTGGCAAAATATGCCGACATTCCGGTTATCAATGCGCTGACGAATTTGCTCCATCCCTGTCAGGTGCTCACCGACCTCTTAACCATTCAGGAGCATAAGGGCAAGAACCTCAAGGGCCTTAAAATGGCTTATGTGGGCGACGGCAACAACATGACCAACTCCTACATGTATGGCTGTGCCAAGGCGGGGATGACCTTTGTAGCCGCTACGCCGGCAGATTACAAGCCGGATGCCACGGTGACCAAGCAGGCAAAAGAAGATGCCAAACTCACGGGCGCCAGCATTGAGCTCGTAACTGACCCGGTGGAAGCCGTCAAGGGGGCTGATATCGTGGTTACGGATACCTGGGCCAGCATGGGACAGGAAGACGAGCACGATGCACGCAAGAAAATCTTTGCCCCCTATCAGGTCAACAAGGAGCTTATGGCACATGCGGACAAGCGGGCCATCGTAATGCACTGCCTGCCGGCTTACCGCGGTGAGGAAATCACCGAGGAAGTCTTAGAAGCCAATGCCCATGTGATTTTTGACGAAGCAGAAAACCGCCTCCATACCCAGAAAGCCATTATGGCGCTGACAATGGGTTAAGGCGAGTATAGATTTAGAAGTGGAAAGGAAGTTCTATTATGGCTAAACAGATTAAAAAAGTAGTTCTGGCTTACTCCGGTGGTCTCGATACCTCCGTTATCATTCCCTGGCTCAAGGAAAACTATGATGGCTGCGAAGTTATCGCCTGCTGCGCTGATGTAGGTCAGGGCGATGAACTGGATGCCGTGCATGACAAGGCGCTGAAATCCGGTGCTTCCAAGGTATATATCGCTGACCTCAAGGAAGAATTCCTCAAGGAATATGTATGGCCGACGCTCAAAGCCGGTGCTGTTTATGAAGACAAGTACCTGCTCGGTACGTCCTTTGCCCGTCCGATTATTGCCAAGAAGCTGGTGGAAATCGCTAAGCAGGAAGGCGCGGATGCTATCGCTCATGGCGCTACCGGCAAGGGCAATGACCAGGTGCGTTTCGAGCTGACCGTTAAGGCTTTGGCGCCGAACATCACGCTGATTGCTCCGTGGCGTGAATGGGACCTCGATTCCCGTTCTGCCGAAATCGAATATGCCAAGAAGCATGATATCCCCATTGCTACGGATAACAAGACCTATTCCATGGATAGAAACATCTGGCATCTGTCCCATGAAGGTGCTGACCTTGAAGACCCAGCCAATGAACCGAAAGACAGCATGTTCCTGATTTCCAAGGCTCCGCAGGATGCTCCGGACAAACCGGAATATGTGACCATCGACTTTGAAAAGGGCGAACCGGTTGCTGTCAATGGCAAGAAACTCGGCGCTGTAGAACTGCTGACCGAACTCAACGAAATCGGTGCGCGCAATGGTGTGGGCATCGTAGATATTTGCGAAAACCGTCTGGTGGGCATGAAGTCCCGCGGCGTGTATGAGAATCCGGGCGGAGCACTGCTCTACTATGCACATCGTGAACTGGAATACCTCTGCCTTGACCGCAGCACCTACCATTACAAACAGCAGGTCGGCATCCGCTATGCTGAACTCGTCTATGATGGCATGTGGTTCTGTCAGTTGCGTGAAGCGCTGGATGCTTTCGTAAACAGCACGCAGCAGACCGTTACTGGTCAGGTTAAGCTCAAACTCTACAAGGGCAATATCATTTCTGCTGGTTCCACGTCTCCGTATTCCCTCTACAGCCAGGAATTTGTAACCTTCGAACATGATGATGTGTACAATCAGGCTGATGCTACGGGCTTTATCAACCTGTTCGGCCTGCCGCTTAAAGTTCGTGCCCTGATGCAGGAGAAGACGGGTAAATGAGTGAGGCCATGTGGGGAGGCCGTTTTACCAAGACCGTAGATGAAATGGTCAATGAATTCCAGGCCTCCATAAACTTTGACAAACGCATGTATCACGAAGATATTGCCGGCTCCATTGCTCATGCCATCATGCTGGCCAAATGCGGCATTATCTCCGATGATGACTGCGGGGCCATTCTGCAAGGCTTAAAGGATATCGAAGCGCAGATTGAAGCCGGGGAGTTTGACTTCTCGGTGGATTTGGAAGATATCCACATGAATATCGAAAAGCGGCTGACCGAGGCCATTGGCGAGGCTGGCGGGCGGCTCCATACCGCCCGCAGCCGCAATGACCAGGTGGCACTCGATACGCATATGTACATCCGCCGCGAAGTTGTGGCTGTGCAGAAAGAAATCATCAATCTGCAGGAAGCCCTGCTCGAAACGGCGAAGAAAAATCAGGATGTGATTATGCCCGGCTACACGCATCTGCAGCGGGCACAGCCGATTCTCTTTGCCCATCACCTGATGGCTTACTTCGGCATGCTTTCCCGTGACTATGCACGATTCAGCGGTGTTTATCAGCGGGCGGATATCATGCCGTTAGGCGCTGGCGCGCTTGCCGGAACCACCTTCCCGATTGACCGGGATCTCGTGGCCAAGCAGCTGAACTTCGAGCAGATTTACTCGAACAGTCTGGATGCGGTCAGCGACCGTGACTACATCATGGAATTCCTGTCGGCAGCCAGCATTTTGATGGTACATCTTTCCCGCTTGTCGGAAGAAACCATTCTCTGGTGCAGCCGTGAGTTCTCCTTCGTGGAACTTGATGATGCCCATTGCACGGGCTCGTCCATGATGCCGCAGAAGAAGAATCCGGATGTTTCCGAACTCGTGCGTGGCAAGACGGGCCGGGTAATCGGCCACCTGATGGCTATGCTGACCACGGTCAAAGGTTTGCCGCTCGCCTATAATAAGGACTTGCAGGAGGATAAGGAAGGCATCTTTGACGCCATCGACACGGTAAAATTCAGCCTGGGTGTCTATGCTCAGCTTATCCGTGGCATGAAGGTCAAGAAAGATGTTATGCGCAAGGCGGTGGAGGAGGACTTCTCCAATGCAACCGACCTGGCCGACTAC
>CADBYQ010000207.1:3811-4508 GCA_902798865.1 Pseudoselenomonas ruminantium
CATGCCCTTCCGTCAGGCCCATGCGGTATCCGGTACGGCCGTGCATAAATGCATTGCCGAGGGCAAATATCTTGCCGATATGACCCTGCCGGAATTGCAGGAGCTCTCGCCGCTCTTTGAGGCCGACATTGCTGAAGCCTTGAAGCCCGAGACCTGCGTCAATCAGCGTATTTCCTTGGGCGGTACGTCAACGGAGCAGGTAAAACTGCAGCTGACCGCCGCGCAGGAGCTTATCAACGCTGAAAAAAAGACCAATACGGCATTGACCAGTCAACAAATCTGACATGTCAAATATAACGAAACAGCCTTGCAGAGGAGAGATTTTCTGTAAGGTTGTTTTTCTTATAGTTAGAAGAAGCTTTCTCTAGTTTCAAATCCAGATTACCATATATCATTCATTAGTCACCTACTTCATATATAATTCATGTCATTTGTTACTGTAACGACCAACCTATCAGAAAAGCAACATCCTGAAGTCTGATGACTCCGATTACAATACTTATATTCACTGAAGTTAGATGGAAACGGGAGGCTGAATGAGATGTTTAGTGATTATGAGCAGGCGGTGCTTACTTTGTTCCGTGCAGTTCCTCCTGTTGATGGTGATGATAATAGAGCAGGGGAGATTGGGAACTGACCCCATTCAGCTGATGGTAATCGATGTGCTGATTAAGACTGGAGGTATACTCGTAGACAG
>CADBYQ010000208.1 GCA_902798865.1 Pseudoselenomonas ruminantium
GAGTGCTTTTTCTGTTAGGAGCGACTGCCTGAACGCAGTGAAGGCCGGCCCCTGTAGGAAGCAGCTAAGCAAATACGCTGAAAGCAGCGCCGTTGGCCTGCCCGGCGCAGGTAACAGGACAGCTATTTTTTTCGAGGGGGTCGTTTAGCGGGAAACAGAAAAAGTACTCCCCGTTTGCCCCCTGACAACGTATGAACTGGATACCTTTATCGCGAATTCGCCGACAAACTGCAATTTAATCTACGCAACAAGCCCACAGGCACATTCCGTATAGATGTTAACAATGTAACGCAAACAATAAACCGCGAAAAAAGCCCGGCGGCTGATGATGCTTTTCCGTCGCGTTTGGCAAGCCTGCCTAAGCAAAGGAAAAGTATTATCAACCACCGGGCATCTTATTACTACGATGTAAAACTATGCGTCGGTCTTTTTCGCCGCCTGCTCCGCAATCTGCTGCCGCACAGACTCCTGCGTAGGCGCTTCATAGGCTGGCTTGGGAGCAGGTGCTGGTCCAGCCTCCGGCGTTATATTCGGCGTAGTTGCCGCCTGCTGCGCACTGGCCTCCATAGACTGATGGCTCGGCGCAGCCGTCTGCGTCTGCACAGGCTGTTGTTGTACCGGCTGGGTGCTCTGCTGCTGCACCGGCGTTTCCATCGGCGCGTTAATCGCCTGTGAGAAGGCATTCGTCGCCTTTTTGAATTCACGTACCCCTTTACCTACCGAACGCGCAATTTCCGGTAATTTCCCAGGGCCAAAGACAACCAGTCCCACAATCAAAATCAAGATAAGTTCCGGTACACCGATTCCAAACATGGTGAATCACCTCTCAAAATTCGCTTAAAAATCCCGGTCACCAATAAAATCCGCCACCTGCACAAAAGCATCCTGGATTTCCGCAGGCAAATCAGTCGGAATCATCTGCCGCGCCCGTTCCAGATATTCATCTGCCTTAGCCTTGGCCATTTCCACACCATCAGTTTCCCGAACAATAGCCAAAGCCTGCTCAACCATCTCATTGCTCATTTCCGGGTCAGTAACAATAGCTGCCAGTTTCTCTGCATCCGGGCTGACATTTAACGCATGAATAACCGGCAGGGTCACAATTCCCTGACGGATATCATTGCCCGCCGGCTTACCAATCTGCTCCGACGTCTGCATGATATCGAGTACATCATCGGTAATCTGGAAAGCCATACCAATGCAGTGGCCGTACTCAGCCAGCTTTTTCGTATCTTCTTCCGGCAGGCCGCCCACGATACCGCCCAGTTCACAGCAGATTTCCAAAAAATCTGCCGTTTTCTTCTGAATGCGCTCGTAGTAATTATCCAAATCCTTAACCGCCTGATAAACCGTGTGGTCCTGAATAATCTCACCTACACTGAGGTTACCCACGAGTTCTGCCAGACGCTTTGACACATAATCACCATAGCCCCCCTCTGCAATCAAAGCAAAGGCGCGGGCAAAGATATAATCGCCGCCCAAAATAGCAATCTGATTGTTCCATTTGGCATTAGCCGTAGGCTCTCCCCGGCGGGTATCTGCCTCATCAATCACATCATCATGCACCAATGAAGCGGTATGAATAAGCTCCAAAGCCTCCGCCAAAGGCAGGACTTTTTCCAAGGAAAACGCCTTACCACCTCTGGCTGCCAGTAAACAAAGCGCCGGACGAATCCTTTTTCCCCCGGCAGTAACGAGATGTGTACCGACCTCGTTCACCAATTCCACTGGTGAGGAAACTGCCCCGATCAGCCCCTCATTCAGCACATCCAAATCACTCTGTATTACATCAAACATGGGGTTTGACACATTTATCACCTACAAAATATAGTCTTTATGGCATTTCACGCATTTTATAATTGTACTACATTTCCGCGCATTTGTCATTGTTTATCTTGATATCTTAAAGCATATTTTGCAGGAAAGCCTTTGTCCGTTCTTCCTTGGGTGCCGCAAAGAATGCCTCCGGCTCACCCTGCTCCACGATATTGCCGTCCGCCATAAAGATTACCTGGCTGGCTGCTTCGCGGGCAAACGCCATTTCATGGGTCACCACGACCATGGTCATATGCTCAGCCGCCAACTCACGCATGGTCTTTAAAACCTCGCCCGTAAGTTCCGGGTCAAGGGCCGAGGTCGGCTCGTCAAAGAGCATAATGTCCGGCTTCATGCACAAGGCTCTGGCGATAGCCACACGCTGCTGCTGGCCGCCAGAAAGCTGTGACGGATAGTAATCTGCCCGGTCCGACAGCCCGACCTTGGCCAAAAGTTCCCGCGCATAAGGCTCCACTTCGCTGCGTTTTAAGCCCTTCACCTGCATCGGCGCTTCCAATAAGTTTTCCAATACCGTCATATGCGGAAAAAGATTGAACTGCTGAAAGACCATGCCCGTAGAGGACAGGATTTCCCGTTCCTCCTTACCGCTGGCGTAAACGGCCTCACCGTCTTTGGTCTGCACCAAGAATCTATCCTTGATGGCAATACTGCCCTTGTCGATGGTTTCGAGTTTATTGATACAGCGCAGAAGCGTACTTTTACCGGAACCGGACGGCCCGATAATGGCCAGCACTTCGCCGCGGCGCACTTCAATATCAATGCCTTTGAGGACTTCCAGATCGTCATAAGCCTTATGAATATCCGTCATTTTTAGCATGATTTCGCCTGTATTAGTATTTGCCATAATGTGCCTCCAGTTTCTTAAAGCCCCAGGTCAGAACAAAAGTCATCGCCAGATAGAAGATTGCTGCAAACAGGAACGGGGTCATATCAAACTCCCGCTGCACAATCGTGCGGGCCACACGCAAAAGGTCGTTCATGGCCAAAATATACACCAGCGAAGTATCCTTGACCAGATTGATGGTCTCGTTGCTGACCGGCGGCAAAACAATGCGGATAACCTGCGGCAGGATAATGCGGCGCATGGTCTGCGGGTAGCTCATGCCGAGCGTTTTGGCTGCTTCATACTGTCCCTTGGGCACAGCCTGAATACCAGCACGGAAAATCTCGGCAAAGTAAGCCGCATAGTTCAGCGTAAAGGCCAAAAGTGCCGCTGCGATATCCGGCAAACGTATGCCAATCATCGGCAAGGCAAAGTAAACAAAGAGCAGCTGCAGCATGAGCGGCGTGCCGCGCATAATCCAAATATAAAACTCGACAATCCGGCTGATGATTTTCAAGCTGGACAGCCGCCCCAAAGCCGCCATCATGCCCAAAGGCAGCGAAAGCAGCAGGGTGACGAAAAATATTTCCAAGGTTATTTGCGTACCATCCAGCATCAGCAGGAAGATGTCAAAGAGTTTTTCCATATCGCTTACTCCTTTAGTGTCGTAAAGTGTTAATACATTAGATTATACACAATAACCATCACAGTGTAAAGAAAAAATGACCTGTCGCTTGGACAAGTCATTCTCCTGTTAGTTATCCATTTGACCGGCAATTTCTTCCAGATATTCCCAGCGTTCCATAAGATGTTCCACTTCTGCGGTGAGCCGTGCCTCCTCCTTGGCCAGTTCATTTAAGCGGCCAAAGTCGGTGGCATTTTCTGCCATTTGTAGCTGCACCACCTTCAGTTCTCCTTCCTTGCTGGCGATAATGCCTTCAATTTCCGCATATTCCTTCTGCTCCTTGAAGGTGAATTTTCGTTTGGGCTGCTCCTGCTTTTCTGCCGCTGCCGGCTTCTCTTTCGGCTTTTTCACAGCAGATTCAGCCGCAGGTGCTGCCAGTGCTTCTTCCTCGGCCAGCTTTTCCTTGTAATAGGAATAGCC
>CADBYQ010000209.1 GCA_902798865.1 Pseudoselenomonas ruminantium
ACTTCGTCATAACCGTGGAGCCTTCCACGATGGGCAGGATATCGCGCTGCACGCCTTCGCGGCTCACATCGGCACCAGAGCTGTTGCCTTTGACGGCGACCTTGTCGATTTCGTCCAGGAACACGATACCGCTGTATTCGGCCACCTTCACGGCTTCATCAGCCACAGCTTCCATATCAATGAGCTTGTCCGCTTCTTCCTGCGTGAAAATCTTACGGGCCTGTTCGACTGTAACCTTGCGCTTACGATGACGCTTGGGCATGAGGTTGCCAATCATGTCCTGAATGTTGTCGCCCATACTCTCCAGGCTGGAACCAGCAAACATACCAACCATCGGCTTGCCGGAATCTTCCACATCAATCTCGATGGTTTCCTGTTCGAGTTCGCCCTTCTGCAAACGCTTGCGCACCCATTCACGGCCAGCCTGATATTTAGGTTCTGCCGGCTGTTCCTGCTGCTCATTATCTTCATCATTGCCGCCAAAGAGTCTGCCCAAAGGATTGGTATTTTTTTTCGGTTCGGGAACGAACACATCCAAGATGCGTTCTTCAGCCATTTCCTTGGCCTTATCCTGTACGGATTCAATGCGCTGCTGGCGCACCATACGTACAGAAGTTTCCGCCAAATCACGGATGATGGATTCCACATCGCGGCCCACATAGCCCACTTCGGTAAACTTAGTTGCCTCTACCTTAATAAAGGGCGCCTTGACCAGTTTGGCCAGACGACGGGCAATTTCGGTCTTGCCGACACCGGTGGAACCAATCATCAGAATATTCTTGGGTACCACATCTTCCTGCATTTCCTTGGAGAGCTTGCGGCTGCGCCAGCGGTTGCGCAGTGCAATGGCCACGGATTTTTTCGCTTCGTCCTGGCCTACGATATATTTATTGAGTTCTTCCACAATCTGGCGTGGAGTCTGTTCATTTGTACCAAAAAGTTCTTCCATTTAGTCTAACTCCTCAACCTTGATATTATGATTGGTAAATACGCAGATATCGGCGGCAATCGACAGCGCTTCTTTGGCAATCTCGCCAGCACTCATCTCCGTATGCTTCGCCATAGCCCGGCCAGCGGACAGGGCATAGAAGCCGCCGGAACCAATCGCTGCTACTGACTTCACCGTTACCGGAAAGCATCAGCATGGTGTCCTTATCGGCTACCAAAAGCAGGGCTTCCAGCTTGCGCAGAATCTTGTCCGTGCGCCATTCCTTAGCCAGTTCCACAGCCGCCCGCTGCAGATTGCCGTTGTAGGTTTCCAGCTTGGCTTCAAACTTTTCAAACAGGGTAAAGGCATCCGCCACCGAACCGGCAAAGCCTGCAAGCACCTGATTGTGATAAAGACGGCGCACCTTGCGGGCATTGGCCTTCATAATCGTATGCTCGCCGAAAGTCACCTGGCCGTCACCGGCGATAGCGGTTTTGCCATTTTTGCGCACAGCGCAGATTGTTGTTGCATGAAATTGTGTTTCCATGATATCTAATCAACCTCCAATAGCCGGCTTAAAGTCCTCAATGGCCTTTAAAGCCCGCTCAGCAAGTTTCATTTTCTTTGCTTTTTTATCCTTGATGATTTTGCCGTTTTCATTGCGCATGACAATGGTAGGCAAAATGCCAAAGTTCACATTCATGGGCTGGAAATGCTTGGCTTCACTGGTCGTAATGTAATGCGCCAACGCCCCATGACAGGTTTCTTCCGGGAAGACCAACGGCTCCTTGTCCATGGCCATACGCGCGGCATTGACACCTGCTACCAGCCCCGAAGCCGCCGATTCTACATAACCTTCCACCCCCGTCATCTGTCCGGCAAAGAACAAGTTATCGATGCCCTTGAACTGGAAGGTCGGACGCATATGCGTCGGCGAATTCAGGAACGTATTGCGATGCATAACCCCATAGCGCAGGAACTCGGCATGCTCCAGTCCCGGAATCATGCCGAAGACACGGCGCTGTTCCGGCCATTTGAGATGGGTCTGAAAACCGACAATGTTATAAAGGGTTGCCGAGGCATTATCCTGCCGCAGCTGCACCACCGCATAGGGACGCACGCCGGTTTCCGGGTGCTCAAGCCCCACCGGCTTTAACGGACCGAACAGCAGGGTATCCTCCCCGCGGCTGGCCATGACTTCTACCGGCATACAGCCCTCAAAGAATTTTTCCTTTTCAAAATCCTTGGTCGGAGCTTTTTCGGCATTGACCAGCTCCGTCCAGAACGCCTGATATTCTTCCTTGGTCATCGGGCAGTTGATATACGCCGCTTCGCCCTTGCCATAGCGGGAAGCGCGGTATGCCTTGGTCATATCCACGGATTCGAGGCTCACAATCGGAGCCGCTGCATCATAGAAGTACAGCGAATCATTGCCGGTGAGTTTGGCGATTTCCTCAGCCAGCTTGCCTTCCGTCAACGGGCCGCTGGCCACAATGGTAATCGCATCATCACGCAAGGGGATGGTTTCCATTTCCTCGTGAATAACCGTGATATTAGGGTGACTGCTCACCTTGTCGGTAATGTACTGACTGAACCCATGACGGTCAACCGCCAGCGCCCCGCCTGCCGGTACTTGCGTCGCATCGGCAGCTTCCATGATAATGGACCCCAGACGGCGCATTTCCTCTTTGAGCACACCCACGGCATTTTCCATGCTAGCGCCCCGCAGGGAGTTGCTGCAGACCAGCTCGGCAAATTCTGCCGTCTTATGCGCAGGCGTGGACTTAACCGGACGCATTTCGTAAAGGGTTACGTTTGCGCCCATATTGGCAGCCTGCCAGGCAGCTTCTGCGCCCGAAAGGCCCGCTCCAATGATGATGATATCTTTCATTATTTCTTTTTCCCTTTTTTCGTCTTGCTTTCTTGTTCTGCCGCCTCAGCCTGTGCAGCTGCTTCCGCTTCCTTGGCCTTCTTGGCTTCCGCCCGCTGACGCATTTTTTCCAGTTCCTTGTTGATGGGATGGTCGATACGCGTCTCGCAAGACTCATTGCTGCAATAGGTCAGGCCGCGGCCATTCTTATAGTGATGTTTGAGCATGAACGCACCGCATTTCGGGCATTTTTCCTGCAACGGCTGGTCCCAGGTCGTGTAATCGCACTCCGGATAATTCTTGCAGCCGTAGAACTTTCTGCCTCTATGCGACTTGCGCTCGACAATCGCCCCACCGCATTTGGGGCACTGCACGCCGGTATCCACGAGCAATGGCTTGGTGTTGCGGCAGTCCGGGAAGCCTGGGCAGGCCAGGAACTTACCAAAACGTCCTTGCTTGACCACCATCATGCGGCCGCATTTATCGCAGGGAATATCGGTTTCTTCCTCCGGCAGTTCCACATGACCGATGGCTTCATCGGCCTTTTCCAAAGTGACGGCAAAGGGGTCATAAAATTCCTTGAGCAGATGATTCTTTTCCACCTTGCCTTCAGCAATTTCATCCAGCTCATTTTCGAGGTCTGCCGTAAACTTCACATCGACAATGTCCTTGAAGTACTCTTCCAGCATATCCACTACGACAAAGCCTAATTCCGTAGGCTGGAAATGCTTGTCGATGCGCTGGACATAGCCGCGGGCCTGAATCGTCTCGATAATCGGCGCATAGGTACTCGGACGGCCGATTTCCTTTTCCTCCAGCGTCTTAACCAGCGAAGCATCGTTGTAGCGTGGCGGCGGTTCCGTGAAATGCTGCTGCGGCAGCATCTTGGCGATATTCAGTTCATCGCCCTCAGCTAAATCCGGCAGCAATACATCTTTTTCCTTCTTGCTGCTTTCCGCGCCGGCATATACCGCCGTAAAACCGGGGAACTTGAGCTTGGAGCCTGCGGCCTTGGCCGTGTAGCGCTCGCCTGCCTTAATCTGAATGCTCAGCGTGTCATAGACAGCCGGCACCATCTGACTGGCCGTAAAGCGCTGCCAAATGAGATTATAGAGCTTGAACTGGTCTTTATTTAAGTGCTTCTCCACACTTTCCGGCGTCAGATTCACATCTGTCGGGCGGATGGCTTCATGGGCATCCTGCGCCTTTTTCCCCGTCACATAGACATTGGCCTTGGGCGGCAGATAGTCTTCACCGAACTGCTCACCGATAAAGGCACGGGCATCATTAAGGGCCACATCCGACAAGCGCGTGGAGTCGGTTCTCATATAGGTAATCAGACCCGTAGCCCCATGACGGCCCAGTTCGATACCTTCATAGAGCTGCTGCGCCAGCATCATGGTCTTGCGGGAGGTAAAGCCCAGTTTGCGGGCTGCATCCTGCTGCAGGGAACTCGTAGTAAAAGGCGCCGCAGGCTTGCGCTTGCGCTCGCTCTTTTTCACCTTGTCCACCAGAAGTTTCTGCTGTTGGAAATCAGCCACCAATGCTTCCGTTGCCTTCTCATCGTGCAGGTCAAGTTTTTCCCCATCCACATGAGTAAGCTCAGCCTCAAACATCGCGGACTTGTCCTTGCGCAGTTTCATGCCCACCGTCCAATATTCCACGGACTCAAAGGCCTGAATTTCCTTTTCCCTGTCGCAAATCAGCTTGACCGTTACGGACTGCACGCGGCCTGCCGAAAGGCCCTTGCGCACCTTGCGCCAGAGCAGCGGCGAAAGCTTATAGCCCACAATGCGGTCGAGCATACGGCGGGCCTGCTGGGCATCCACCTGGTCGATATTGATGCCACGCGGATGCTTTACCGCCTCCTGAATGGCCGGTTTCGTGATTTCATTGAAGACAATGCGGCAGTCCTCCTCCGGGTTTAAGCCCAGAATAAAGGACAGATGCCAGGCAATGGCCTCACCTTCGCGGTCAGGGTCACTTGCCAGATAGACTTTATCCGCATTTTTGGCGTCTTTTTTCAATGCCTTGATTAA
>CADBYQ010000210.1 GCA_902798865.1 Pseudoselenomonas ruminantium
GTCATGTCATCGGCAGTCACTTCGGTAAAGACCATGATGGCCAGCGGCACGAAGATGATCAAAGCCACATCGTTGGTGATCAGCATGGAACTGAAATAGCAGCTGAAAATAAAGAACCGGCCCAACGACCGCCCTGATGCACTGCCTTGAAACAAATGCTGGAAGATAGCTGCAAAAAAGCCGCTGAGCCGCAGTCCCGCTACAATACACATCAAAAACAATAATAGCCCCAACAGCGGCAGATTGATGCGCTGCAGAATATCGCCGGGGGCAGGTGGGGCAATCATACTCGTAATCACGGCAAAAATAAGTGCCACAGCCAAATCCGGATTTTGGCGCAGTTTTTGGTATATCAGCATGAAAAGACTCCCTTCAATCCAACAATCAAGAACAAAGTATAGCATAATTTGTTGCGCATTCACAGGGGGAATGTTAGAATTTAGATAGCGTAAATGATTTATGAATGGTGGTTAAAAATACATGCTGACAGCCAGCGTCTTTGTCAATATTCCCGTAAAAAGCATAGCCAAAGCCTATACCTACAGCGTGCCAGCCGAGCTTTCCTATTTGGAAACAGGCTGGCGTGTTTTTGTGCCCTTTGGCGGACGCAAGGTGGAAGGCTTTATCTTGTCCGTGGCCGAGCAAACTGCTGCAGAACTTGGTGATATGCAGGGCAAGCTAAAGCCTATCGAAGCTGCGGTGGACGAAGAAGCCTGGTTTACGCCGCCGGTTTTACGGGCAGCGAAATGGCTGGCGGATTTTTACTTGTGCTCACTGGCGGAGATGATGCGGCTCTTTATGCCGGGGAAAAGCGGGCTGAAAATCACGGTGCTCTATGAATGTGACCCCATGCAGCAGGAACATATCCTCCTGCATATGCCCGCCTATCGGCAGGTTTATGAGGCTTTGGCGGCAGAACCAGTAAGCCGTCTGGCCTTAGGGAAAAAACTGCCGGAGTTAAAGACGGAATTGCCAGCCATGCTGGACAAGATGGTACAGTATGGCATTATCCGCAGGGAGTATGCAGCGGACAAACGGGAAAAAGCCCGCTATGAGCAGGACGCCGTTTTGCAGGTGGAAGTTAACGAAGAACTGCTTAACGACTACAAGCGGAAAAAAGCGCAGGCGCATGCCTTGGAGGTCCTCGCAGCGGTGGGCGGCAAAATGGCGGTCAAGGAGCTCAAAGCCCAAAAGATATCGGCACAGGTCTTAAAGGCGCTGGCGGTAGATGGCCTTATCCGCATGGAAAATCGCCGGATTATGCGGGACAGTTATAGTAATGCAGAAGCGGTGCACGCAGAGGTGGAACTGACTACAGACCAAAAGGCGGCTATAGCGGCGATGGAACCGGCTGTAAACAAGCGGGAATATCAGGGCTTTTTGCTGAAAGGCGTAACCGGTAGCGGTAAGACGCAGGTCTATATCGAAATGGCGGGTAAAGTCCGGCAGGCCGGGCGGCAGGTCATTGTGCTGGTGCCGGAAATCGCCTTGACGGGGCAGGTGGTTATGGCCTTTAAGGCGTATTTTGCGCATGATATTGTCGTCATGCACAGCCGCTTGTCTTTGGCGGAACGCAATGATGCCGTGCTTCGGGTGCGGCGCGGTCAGGCGGGCATTATTATCGGTGCGCGCTCGGCGCTTTTTACGCCAGCCAGTGATGTGGGACTCATCATCATGGACGAGGAGCAGGATATGTCCTACAAGCAGGACGAATCGCCCCGCTATCATGCCAAGGTCGTGGCCGAGGAATTGGCAAAAATCCATCAAGCGGTACTATTGCTAGGGAGTGCGACCCCTTCACTCGAAAGTTATTATCGGGCAAAGGCCGGGGAACTGACCTTGCTCAATATGCCTAAACGTATCGGCAATCTGCCCCTGCCTACTGCGCAGTGCATAGATATGCGGCAGGAACTCAGGATGGGCAACCGCCATATCATGTCAGCGGCGTTGCGGCAGTTGATTGAAATGACCATGGCTCAAAAACAGCAGATTATCATTATGTTGAACCGACGGGGCTTTTCCACCTTTGTGATGTGCCGTTCCTGCGGGGAGGTCATCAAGTGCAAACTCTGCGGCCTGCCCTTGGTCTATCATAAAAATGGCAGGCTGTCCTGTCATCACTGCGATGTGACGGAGCCGGTGCCCGATGTGTGCCCAAAATGCAGCAGCCGCTACATTAAATATTTCGGTTCCGGTACAGAGAAGTTGGAGCAGGAACTTCATCAACTGGTGCCGTCTGCCCGCGTTATCCGCATGGACAGGGATACGACCAATACAAAATTTGCCCATCAGGAAATTTTGCAGAAGTTCCGCGAAAAACAATACGATATCCTCTTGGGCACGCAGATGGTGGCCAAAGGGCATGATATTCCCGATGTGACGGCGGTAGGCATTATCAGCGCCGATTCCAGCCTGAATCTGCCGGACTTCCGCGCGGCAGAGCGCTGCTTTATGCTGATTACCCAGACGGCCGGACGGGCAGGGCGTCATGAGCATCAGGGCCGGGTGGTGATTCAGACCTACAATCCGGAGCACTATGCCGTGACCTGTGGTATTGCCCAGGATTATGAGGGCTTTTACGAGCAGGAAATGAAACTGCGGCAGGGCTTGTTTTATCCGCCCTTTAGCCGCTTGGTCAAATTGTTATTTCAACACGAAGAGGAAAACACCGCCAAGGGCAATGCCAAAAGTCTGGTGACGGCTTTTAACGAACAATTTGATGGCGTAAAGGGACAGCAGATTATCGGCCCGTCGCCTGCAGTAATTGCCCGCTTCCGTGGTATCTACCGCTTTGTCGTGCTGATTAAGACCGCCGATTTGCCTGCGGTGCAGGCCTTTTTGCGGGAGCAGAAGCTGCACTTGCGCACGGATGTGGCCATTGATATTGACCCGATTACCATGCTGTAATATGGGGGAGGATACAGGTATGGACATTCAGCAGGAATTATGGAAGCTGCAGGATAAGGCTTATCAGGAATTCAGCAGCAAACTGATACCCAATATAGCACCAGAAAAGATAATCGGCGTGCGCACACCGGCCCTGCGGCAGTTGGCCAAAGAAGTCCTGGCGGCAGGGGAGGCGGAAGGTTTTCTTCAGGATTTGCCGCATGCGTATCACGAGGAAAATCAGCTCCATGCCTTTATTCTTTCGGCAATGAAGGATTATGAACCGTGCATGGCGTACTTGGAGAAATTTCTGCCCTATGTGGATAACTGGGCGACCTGCGATCAGATGTCGCCGAAGGTGTTTAAGAAGCACAGGCCGGAACTTTTGCTGCAGATTAGAAAATGGCTGAACGCTGAAGACACTTACACTGTGCGCTATGCCATCGGTATGCTGATGGTGCATTTCCTCGATGAGGATTTTGACCGTTCCTATTTGGAAATGGTCGCACAAATCCGTTCAGAGGAATATTATATCAATATGATGATTGCCTGGTATTTTGCAACGGCTCTGGCTAAGCAGTATGAGGCAGCATTGCCCTATATTGAGGAGCAACGCTTGGCGCCATGGACGCATAACAAGGCGATTCAAAAGGCGATTGAGAGCAGACGAATCAGCGTAGAGCAGAAAGCTTATTTGCGAACATTGAAGATAAGGGGATGATTTGATGAGCAGCATGTTGCAAAAACTTCCCATAGGTGTACAGAGTTTTGCGCATTTACGGCAGGAAGGGTATTTATACGTCGATAAGACAAAACTTATTTTTGTCTACGTTGAAGGCGTATTGGCAGGGACAAAAAGAATTGTTTAGTGGCCTGGATATTGCAGCAGAGGAAGAAAAATCAGCCCATCCCTGGCAGGCATATCCGGTATTTGTCTTTGATTTTAACGGCAAAAATTATCAAAAAGCACAAGCACTGGAAAATGTTTTGGATGAAAAATTGCGTGGTTGGGAACAGGGATACGCACTGAGTGGCACGCAATCCTTGGAAGAACGTTTCCGGCTGTTATTGGCTGCGGCCAAAGAAAAAAGCGGGCGGCCTTGTGTAGTTCTGGTGGATGAATATGATAAGCCGCTGCTGGATGTGATGGCGGATGAAACACTGGCTGAACATAATAAGGCCGTGTTCAAGGGCTTTTTTGGCGTGCTGAAAAGTTGCGATGAATACTTGCAGTTTGTTTTTATCACCGGGGTTACGAAATTTAGCAAAGTAAGTATTTTTAGCGACTTAAATCATCTGAAAGATATATCCATGAACAAAAAATACGCTGCTGTTTGTGGCATTACGGAAAATGAACTGGCTGACACGTTATGGGCGCAGGTGGAAAAGTTTGCTGAGGTGCAGGATAAGACGGCAAAAGATTGTCAGCAGAAACTGCGTAGAACTTATGATGGCTATCATTTTCATCCACAGGGAGAGGGTGTGTACAATCCATTTTCCCTGCTTAATGCTTTGGATGATGGTGAATTGCGCTCGTATTGGTTTGTAACGGGCACGCCCACCTTTTTAATCAAGAAGCTGCAAGATGGTGAATTTGACCTTTGGAAATTCACGGATGGCAAATTATATTCGGATGAACGGGCGTTAGCGGACTACCGCGCGGATAATCCGGATATTTTGCCGTTGTTGTATCAAACGGGCTATCTGACTATCGTTGGCTATGATGATCGGCGCCAGCGGCTGACAATGGGCTTCCCTAATGAGGAGGTCAAATATGGATTTTTGGAAAGCCTTATGCCGGCTTATGCACCCAAGGCTGTTCCGGGGACGGATACGGATATTTTTACGTTGGATGACTATGTGGAAAATGGCAACGTAGATGGGATTCGGCAGATATTGACCGCTTTGTTTGCCAGCATTCCTTATACATCAGCCGGGACCCGTTTTGAGCATTACTTCGCCACGGTTATCTATCTGGTCTTTACCCTGTTGGGAAAATATGTGCATTCTGAAGTGCATAACAGTCAGGGGCGGGCGGACTGCGTTTTGGAAACTGCGGCATATGTCTATATTTTTGAGTTTAAGCTGGACAAGAGTGCTCAGGCGGCATTAGCCCAAATCGAGGAAAAGGGATATGCCCTGCCGTATACAGCAGACAAACGGAAAATTTACCGCATTGGTGTAAACTTTTCGTCTGAAAGCCGTAATATTGCCGCGTGGGAAGTTTGTGAATAAAATCAAATGCTTTTAGAGCGGCCGTATTTGTGCTATACTATTGAAGTATGTTTCCTAGCGATAACAATAAACATCTATGGATGGTGAGAAAATGAAAGTTACCAAAGAAGATTTGCAAAATGTAGCGGTTCTTTCCCGTTTGGCAATTCCTGCCGACCAGGAGGACAAGTACATTGACCAGATGGATAAAATCCTGACCTATATGGACAATCTGTCCGAGCTGGATACGGAAAATGTTAAGCCGACCACTTACGCCCTGCCCATGCAGAACGTGTTCCGCAAGGACGAAGTGAAAGCATCCCTTGACCGTGAGGCAGCGCTCGCGAATGCTCCGCTCAAGGAAGACGGCTACTTCAAAGTACCGAAGGTTCTGGAAGACTAAGGCAGGAGGATTGAACGTGAGATTATATGAAAAACCGGCTCATGTACTCCATGATATGCTGGTGAATAAAGAGATTACAAGTGTAGAGCTCACCGAAGATGTGCTGGCGCGCATCGACGAGGTGGAAGGCGACGTTAAAGCATATTTGACCATTACCCGCGACGAGGCTCTGGCACAGGCCAAGGCCGTGGACGAAAAGATTGCCCGCGGTGAGGAGATTTCCTTCCTCGAAGGTATTCCGGGCGCCATCAAGGACAATATCTGCACCAAGGGCGTAAAGACGACTTGTGCATCCAAGATTTTGGAAAACTTCGTACCGCCTTATGATGCTACGGTAATGACTTATCCTGGGCAAGCTCAACATGGACGAATTCGCCATGGGCGGTTCCACGGAAAATTCTGCGTACCATCCGACCTGCAACCCCTGGAATACGGAATGCGTACCGGGCGGTTCTTCGGGCGGCAGTGCCGCATCTGTTGCTGCTGGTACGGCTATCTGGTCGCTGGGCTCCGATACGGGCGGCTCCATTCGTCAGCCGGCCTCCTTCTGCGGCGTGGTAGGCTTAAAGCCGACCTACGGCCGTGTTTCCCGCTATGGCCTCGTGGCTTATGGTTCTTCTTTGGACCAGATTGGCCCTGTGACCCGTGATGTGACGGACTGCGCGAACATCCTCAACATCATCGCCGGCCATGATGACATGGACTCCACTTCCAGCGCTGCGGAAGTGCCGGATTTCACCAAGGCGTTGGTGGAAGATGTGAAAGGCCTCAAAATTGGTCTGCCGAAAGAATACTTCGTCAAGGGAATGGACCCCGAAGTGGAAAAGGCTATCCGCACGGCTATCGAAAAATACAAGGAAATGGGCGCTGAAATCGTCGAGATTTCCCTGCCTCATACGGATTATGCGATTTCTGCCTATTACCTCATTGCTCCGGCTGAAGCTGCCACCAACCTGCAGCGTTATGACGGCGTAAGCTATGGTGAACGCGTGGAAGGTGAAGACCTCGTCGCCATGATGACCAACACCCGTACGGAAAAATTCGGTGAGGAAGTAAAACGCCGTATCGTTATCGGCAACTACGCTCTGTCTGCCGGTTACTATGATGCTTACTACCTCAAAGCCATGAAGGTGCGTACGCTCGTAGCGGAAGACTATGCCAAGGCCTTTGAACAGGTGGATGTAATTCTGGCACCGGTTGCGCCGACGACAGCCTTCAAGATTGGCGAAATGGCTGGTGACCCGCTGCAGATGTACCTGCAGGATGCCTGCACCGTACCTTTGAATCTGGCTGGTCTGCCGGGCATCTCCATTCCCTGCGGCATGAGCAGCAAGGGAATGCCTATCGGCATGCAGCTTATCGGCAAGGCGCTGGATGAAGAAACCATTATCCGTGCGGCTTACACCTATGAACAGAGCCAGGAGTATCACACGAAAATGCCGCAGCTGGGAGGTAACAACGAATGAAGTACGAAGCCGTCATTGGCCTGGAAATACATTGCGAATTAAAGACGAAAACCAAGATTTTCTGCGGTTGTGCCACGGAATTTGGTGCTGACCAGAACACCCATGTGTGCCCGGTTTGCCTGGGTATGCCCGGTGTACTGCCCACGGTAAATCAGCGTGTGGTGGAGTTCGGTATCAAGGCTGGCCTTGCCACGAACTGCGAAATCAACAAGTACAGCAAGTTCGACCGCAAGAACTATTACTATCCTGACCTGCCGAAAAACTGGCAGACGTCCCAGTACGACCTGCCGATTGCTGAACATGGCTGGGTGGATATTGACGTGGAAGGCGAG
>CADBYQ010000211.1 GCA_902798865.1 Pseudoselenomonas ruminantium
AAGCAGGTGATAGCCGTGATGGAGCAGTTCTTATATTTGTCTACTTTGTTTGACCTGTATGGGGCGCTGTTGACGGAAAAGCAGCAAGAATGTTTGCGCTTGCACCTCTTTGAAGATTTTTCGTTGTCGGAAATCGGCGAGGAGCTGGGCATATCCCGGCAGGCGGTTTACGACAATATCCACCGCAGTGAAAAAGCGATGGAATCTTACGAAAAGAAGCTGGGACTGGCGGCTCGTTACAGCGAGGAACGTCAGGAACTGGCAAAAATTTACGAGTCCATCAAGGATTTGCGGCAGGCGGACAATGAACGCGCCGTTGAGGCGATCCTTGACCGGCTGGAGCCCTTTATCGGGCGCAGTCAGGAGGTTAATTAATTGATATTTGAAAGCCTGTCTGACCGCTTGCAGGAGACCTTCAAAAAACTTCGCGGCCATGGCAAATTGACGGAGGATGATGTCAATGAAGCCATGCGGGAAGTGCGCATGGCGCTCCTGGAAGCAGATGTCAACTTCAAGGTTGTAAAGAATTTCATAAAAACCGTTAAGGAACGGGCCATTGGTCAGGACATTTTGGAAACCCTGACGCCGGCTCAGGTGGTAGTAAAGATTGTTGATGAGGAACTCACGAACCTCATGGGCGGCACGCAGAGCCGCATCAACATCAGCCCGAATCCGCCGACCATCATCATGATGGCAGGTTTGCAGGGTGCTGGTAAGACCACTTCCGCTGGTAAGCTGGGCTTGTCCCTCAAAAAACAGGGCAAGCGTCCGCTGCTCGTTGCCTGCGATATTTATCGTCCGGCAGCTATCAAGCAGTTGCAGGTAGTTGGCAAACAGCTCGACATTCCCGTGTTCTCGATGGAACAGGGTACCGATGCCGTGACGATTGCCAAATCTTCCCTTGCTTATTCGCAGAGCCATGCCAATGATGTCATTATCATCGATACGGCAGGCCGCCTGCAGATAGATGAAGCCCTGATGCAGGAGCTTCGCGATATCAAGGCTGAGGTTAAGCCCCACGAAATCCTGTTGGTTGTCGATGCGATGACCGGTCAGGAATCGGTCAATGTGGCGCAGACCTTTAACGACAGTCTTGGACTTGACGGTGTCATCATGACCAAGCTCGACGGCGATGCCCGCGGTGGTGCGGCGCTTTCCGTCAAAGCAGTCACGAATGTTCCCATAAAATTCATCGGTATGGGCGAGAAACTGGAACCTCTCCAGCCGTTCCACCCCGACCGTATGGCCTCCCGTATCCTGGGCATGGGCGATGTGCTTTCCCTCGTGGAAAAAGCCCAGCAGACCTTCGATATGGAAGAAGCCAAGAAGATGGAAAAGAAGCTGCGCAAGGATGAATTTACCTTGGACGACTTCTTATCCCAGATGCAGCAGGTCAAGAAACTTGGCTCGCTCGAAAACATCCTGGGCATGATTCCCGGCATGGGCGGGCTCAAGAAGCAGCTCGAAGGCCAGGATATTGACCTGGACGGCAAGGAAATGCGTCAGATTGAAGCCATTATCCGCTCCATGACGCCGCAGGAACGCGCCGACATTACCATCATCAACGGCAGCCGCCGCAAGCGCATCGCGATGGGCTCCGGCACGCGTGTGCAGGACGTCAACAAGCTCCTGAAGCAGTTCGGTGAAATGCGCAAGATGATGAAGAAGATGAAAAAAATGCAGAAGGGCAAAGGTTTCCCAGGTTTGGGAGCACTCGGAAATCTCGGTGGTTTCCCGAAAATGCCGTTTATGCGTTAAGTTTTATACTCGCAATTTGCGAAAGGTGGTGAAATTTCATGGCAGTAAAGATTCGTTTGAACCGTATGGGTGCAAAGAAGAACCCGTTCTACCGTGTGGTAGTAGCTGATTCCCGCGCTCCGCGTGATGGTCGTTTCATCGAAATTCTCGGTAACTACGACCCCTCCAAGCAGCCGGCAGTCGTTAATCTCGACGAAGCAAAGGTTCTTGATTGGATGAACAAAGGTGCTCAGCCGACCGATACCGTTAAAAATCTGTTCAGCAAGCAGGGCATTATGGCCAAGTTCGCTGAATCCAAGAAGAAGTAATTGGAGAGAAGCGACATGGAAAAACTTGTTGCAGTAATCGCCAAATCCCTGGTGGAGCATCCAGAAGCTGTGGAGGTTTCTTCACGGCAGGAGGATGAGCAGACCGTGCTCGTCCTTCATGTGGCTGAAGATGACATGGGTAAGGTTATCGGACGCCAGGGGCGCATTGCCAAAGCTTTGCGCACCGTGGTCAAAGCCGCAGCCACTCGGGAAAATACGAAAGTCACGGTTGAGATTATTTAAATGAAAAGCGGCAGGATTACCTTTTCGGTGTCTTGCCGTTTTTTACTATGAGAAAAAGAAAAGAGGAACTGTCATGGATTCTATTTCACTGAAAGTGCCTGTAACCATTAAGGCAAAATTAACGGAAAAACTCAAAACCAAAATTCTGGCGGACTTGGAAGAAGCCATCAAGCGCACGGAGCTCGAACTCCAGCAGATGGATATTCAGGAAAAGCGCGTGCTGCAGGAAAATCAGCCGGCTAATCCGGAACAGCCCACGATGGAAGAAGTACAGCGCTATCAGGCAATTCAGGCGCATTTCGGCGAAGAACGCAATAAGCGTCTTCAGTTCCGTGAAGAATCCCTTGCCCGCAAGGAAGAAATGGAAAAGATGGTTATCGGTGCCGAAATCGTGCAGGGCACGCTGGAACATCAGGTGGAAGTGCACGTGGGCGACGATATGCGCGAAATCATGAACGTGGAAGTGCTGGTAGAAGATGACAAAGTTATCGCCATTCGCAGCTAAGAAAAACAAGCGCGACAAGAATCGCGTGACCATCGGCAAGGTGGGCGCCCCCCATGGCATTCATGGAGAAATGCGCATCATTCCGCTGACGGACTTTGTGGAACGCTTTGAAACCATGAAAGAAGTCATGGTCGGCAGCGAAATGCTCCATATCGAAAGCTGCAAGTACCACAAGCAGTATGTGCTGATGAAGTTCCAGGAATATCCGGTGCGGGAAGCGGCTATGAGCCTGACGGGCAAACTTTTGACCGTTGACCGCAGCGAGGCTGCTCCTTTGCAGGAAGGTGAATATTACACCTTTGACATCATTGGGCTGACGGTTTACGATATGGACGGCAACGAACTGGGCAAGGTCGAAAATGTCCTGCGCACTGGCAGCAATGACGTTTATCAGGCCCGCCGCACGGATGGCGGGGAACTGTTGATTCCGGCGCTCAAGGCCGTAGTCAAGGAAATTGACGTACCAGGCGGCCGTATGGTGGTCGATATGCCTGAGGAGATTTCCGATGCGCATTGATATGGTGACCATCTTCCCGGAGATGTTTTCCGGCCCCTTTGGCGACAGCATTACCAAACGGGCGGTGGATAATGGAATTCTGGATATCCACTTTACCAACTTCCGGGACTTTGCCGAGGATAAGCACCATCATGTGGACGACAGCCCATTTGGCGGTGGTGCAGGTATGGTGTTAAAGCCTGAGCCGATGTACAAAGCGGTGCGGGATGTACTGGCCCGTACCGAGGAATATGCGGCCAATCGCCGGGTGCTGATTATGGACCCTTCGGGACCGAGATTTAATCAGGCTAAGGCCAAGGAGCTCGCAGGTTATGACCAGCGGATTTTTATCTGCGGCCATTACGAGGG
>CADBYQ010000212.1 GCA_902798865.1 Pseudoselenomonas ruminantium
CCGAACAAGGAAATCTTCGTGCCCAACAAGGAAATCATGGACGAATTTGTTACCGCGACCACCCGTTCCGAATGGTCGGAGGTCATGCGCTCCATCAAAAAATCCAAAGCCCTGCTAAAAGCAACTTTGGCAGGTGATGAAGCTGCGGTAGCACAGGGGATAGCTGAAGCCCATCTGGAAACCAGCCATATCCAGTACAATGATGAAAACGCCCTGTCCTATACCCTGTCGCTGGCCTATTATGCCGCCCGTGAACATTACCGGATGATACGCGAACTTCCCACTGGCAAGGGCTTTGCCGATATCGTGTTTATCCCCAAAAAACGCTTTGCCGACCGCCCGGCCATTGTAGTAGAACTAAAATGGAACCACGATGCACAGACTGCTATCCGGCAGATAAAAGCCAACGCTTATCCTGCGGTGCTGCAAGGACTGGAATACAAGCAGGTAATTCTTGTTGGCATCAACTATGATAAAAAAACACGGGAGCATAATTGTCGAATCGAGAAGCAGCAGCTCGATATGCTATAACCCCCTTTGCCAGTCCTTCTCGAGGGAAAGGGGCTTGCAAAGGGGGCTGTTGCAGAAAAATTTTTCTGCAGCACTTAAGATTTTGGGAAATCTTTCGATAACATAAATAGAACAATCAGCAAATCTGCGTCGGGGAGGATGTGGGTTTGCGTAGCTATATAGTTTGTGGTAAAGAACAAGGAGGTTGGCCGCTATGGCTATGGTGGTAAAGAATAACATGTCAGCGAAGAACACGCTGAATGAGTTGAACAAGAATGAGAAGGCGCGCACGAAGAACCAGAAGAATCTGTCCACAGGGATGAAAATCAACAGCGCAGAGGATGATGCTTCGGGCTATGCCATCTCGGAGAAGATGCAGACACAGATTCGCAGCCTGAATCAGGACCTTGACAATACCCAGACCGCCATGAGCATGCTGAAAGTGGCCGAAGGCGGCGTGCAGAGCACGGTGGATATCCTCAGCACGTTGAAGGAAAAAGTCATCAATGCGGCTAACGATACCAACACCGATGAAGATAGAGCGATTATCCAAAAGGAATTGGATCAGGCTATTAGCCAGATTGATGAAAATGCCAATGTGATGTACAAGGGCAAGGTTGTGTTGGATTGAAAGATGTAACTGGTCGTAATTTGGGAATCTTGTCAGATAGTAGCATAGAGTTTTCTTATGTATATCAAGGGAAGACGTATATGTCTGTCTTGGAAAATGCTGGTTCGCAGATGGATGTGGGGTTATTTCGTAATAGTTTGTTATTGCCGGATAAAACAACGACAGCGGCTATGCAGGGGTATATTGATACAGGGTGTGATTCTAAGCTGGGCCTAGATAGAACGAATACGGATGTGTATACGGTAAGTGGAAATAAGGCTTTTTTCTTTAGGGCAGTTAATCCTGGAGTGGATGGTCAGATTGCCGGCTTAACCATCAATGTTGTGAACAAGGATGGTACGGTGAATCGCACGGCGAATGCTGTATTGAACGATTTTCGGGAAGCTATTCGGGCAGAAAATGAATCTCCGGATAATGCGTTGACTTTCCAGATTGGGACGAAAGCTAATCAGACGGTGAAGATGGGCTTTTCGGATATGCGCAGCACAGCTTTGGGCTTGCGGGCTAAGGATGGGACAACGCTTTCGATTGTTACGCAGGAAAAAGCGAATGCGGCCATCAATGTGTTGGAGCTAGCTATTGGCAAGGCTTTGACGGTGCAGACTAATATTGGGGCTGTGGAAAATCGCATGAATTTTACAGCCGCGAATATCACGACTGCTAGTGAAAATACGCAGGCCACCGAATCGGTTATCCGAGATGCGGACATGGCGAGAGAAATGACGGCCTATACTAAAAACAATGTGCTGGTGCAGGCGTCGCAGTCCATGTTGGCGCAGGCCAATCAGAATAGTTCCTCGGTGCTCAGTTTGTTACAGTAAGTTTCGTATAATAAAGCCCTGTGCTCGGTAAAGTGGACAGCTTAACCAGGCACAGGGCTTTTGGGTGGAAGGAATATTACAGACTTTTGAAAAATTTGATTTTATTATATTAAATAAAAGTAACTTTATTTGGTAAGGATGTAGGAAAATGGATTATAAGCGCAATTATAATAATGAGGTGTTGAAAATGCGCAGGGATAAGAGACAAAAACAAATAGCCTTACAGGTTAGTATTGCGCTGATGGCGGGGATGTTCAGTTTTGTGCCGGTTTCTTATGGCGCACCGGTCGGTGGTGTGGTCAAGAATGGTTCGGTGGATATCAAGGCATTTGATGCCTCGACCAATACGTTAAATATAAACGATACGGCTGCAGCCACAGGCACACCGCATAACAATGTGATTGACTGGCAGGATTTCTCTGTTGCCCAGGGAGAAATTGTGCAGTTTGATGGCGGTGCGAAAACCAATAACTACATGAATATTGTCACGGGTGCCAATACCTCGGATATCAACGGCACAATTAAAGGCGGCAATGAAGTATACCTGATTAATCCCAATGGCATTATCTTTGGCAAAGACGCAAGTGTGTCCGATGTGGGGAGTTTTTATGCTTCGACCAGGGAAGTGGCGGTTACGGATGCTGTAAACAAGGCTACAGCTGGCAATATGGGAGCTTTAATTACGGCGGGGAATTCCACCAGCGGCGCAGCAATGGATATTGTCAATATGGGCAAGATTTCAGCGGATAAGGTCGTACTGGAAGGTGAAAATATCCGTTTATTGAATTCTGCCGATATTACGGCGCCCAACGGCGTTACTGTGCGTGCCGATGAAGGTTATATCCATGTAGGCAGTGCAAATGGCACCGGTGGAGCAGGATATGTTTCTGAAAAGTTGACTGCCAGCGGTGCCGTGGTACCTGTTGAGCAGTATACCTTGGTGGATTCGACCAATTGGAATACTACGCTGGGTACAGGTGCGGCTGTCAGTGGCAATTATATGTTGTCCGAGAATATTGATGCCAGTGATGCAACGAAATTTGGGACAAATAATCCCTTCAAAACCATAACAGGTACTTTTTCGGGGAAGCTGGATGGCAATTTTGGGTTGTGTTTTCCCAAGGGAAATTAAAAAAGCGTCCTGCCCACAATTCCTTTCAGGACGTTCATGTCATTCTCTGGCGAACCAGCAGGGAGCCTGTCAGCGTCCGGCGGCAACCAAGCAGGCACACGTACAGCAGATGGTGGTTCTCCAAGCTCCATGAGCTGCCGAGAATGAACAGCAGCCGTGCATGATGCCTGTGCCAAGCGTGGACGGATGCCGACAAGCGACCAGTGCCGAGAGTGAGAGTATGATATATATTTATTATTTGTCAGAAATTGACAAATATTTATTATATTCTGCGCCAAAAGGTAACATAGTTTTTTGACGGTGAAGCCTATTCAGTAGTCCTGTCATGGCACAACAGTCATTGTGGCGGGCCTGACAAAGGAGAAAATGCAGCATAAAACAGGGCAGGAACGGAGCGTGGTGGAGCCAAGAGAGCAAGCCGTGTATTACCGAATAGGGAGAACGAATATTGCATGATGGTGCTACAAACGGCTGAATACTCGCCCTCTGTGGCAGTCAGCCGTTTGTGGCATGAATAGATGTGTATCTTTAGATACTTGTCTATTCAAGTCAGGCATCATTCCTTCTCACCGGTGATACTCAGCGGCTCTCCAGGAGCCACCATCCTCCAGAGTAGGCCCTATGCCGTATTTTCTCCTGCAGTCGTAGAAGGTCGCCACTGGCGTTGTGTCAGGATAGGATTTCTGAATGTAGTGCGAGCTTTGCGAGGATAGGTTAAGGAAAGTAGCATCGAGACTTCGATGCACTGATGACTGTCGGTTGTGTTGACCAATCAGTGTTGATTGCCACAAGTACAGCTGAAAATAGGGCCGTAGTGCCGTTAAGTGGGTTACATGGAGACAGTGGTGTCCACATGGTTTTCATCAGCACACAACGTATGCCGATGAAAAACGCCGAGCGGTGACAGGTTCTCCTGGCATCCCTCGACGTAGTGTGAGGCATTTCTATCTCCATATAGCCCATAGGCAGTTACGTTAAGCCATCTTTTCTGCTGTACTTATGGTAGCCAGCACGGTCATCGCCCGATAGTCATCAGTCAGGTGTGCAGCACCTCTTTCCTGTTAGATTATCCTTGCACCCAGGTTTATTTCTGTTCCTCAAAGGGGAAGATGTCCCATTCCTGGAGTGCTTCATCAGGAGTATAGCCGTATTCCATGGCCTTGATAACTTCATATTCAAGGTCGTATTTTCTGGCTATTGCCAGTGCTTCTGGTCTCGTGTATTTCGATGAACTTCGGTGTACTTTGGTGTACCACCATCGCCAAAATGATGTTATTATCTTCATTTTTTGAGTTATTTCCGAGGTCCGAGGAATTTGTCACCGTTCAAGTGAATCATGTGGTCGGGCATGTCGGCAATCCACACTTCCGTTTCCCATGCCAGTTTCTCTGAGAATTTCTTGAATGTTTTGAAGTCAAGGAATGCCGTGACAAATATCATGCCTGCTGTCACGTTTTCTGTCATCTGCCCTATCTCCACGAGCCGTTTCGGATCCATCGGTCCTACCGATGTTACGGATTCCACGAAGTAGATCCAGTCTTTATCCTCGCGGTAAAGCACCACATCAGGCATCTTGTCGTGAAG
>CADBYQ010000213.1 GCA_902798865.1 Pseudoselenomonas ruminantium
TATTGCCGGCTTTGTGGGAAAGGACTCTCATTGCGAAAGTCTGGTTGAGAAATTTAATCACTATGGCATTGATGCCGGCGGTCTTATCTATACCGACCGGCCGACAACGACCAAAGTACGTATAATGAGCGGCAATCAGCAGATGTTCCGGCTGGACTTTGAGGCAAAGCAGGATATTGAGTTGCAGGACATGGCGCGTTTTGAGCAGTATATCGGTGAAAAGCTCAGTGAAAGCCTGGACTGTGTGATTATTTCTGACCATGCCAATGGTGCCTGTACGGATGCATCCTGCAGCTGGATTATTGAAAAATGTCACAATCATGGCGTACCTGTAGTAGTAGATATGAGCGCAGCTTCCTGGGTTAATTATCGCAATGCGGATTATGTCGTGGCAAATCTCAAGCGAATTAATAAGGCACTTTTGCAGCCAATTGAAAATGAGCGCGCTGCTGTGGAAAAAGCCTGCCATTATCTCATGCGCAAATTTCATATCAAAAATCTTATCGCTACCCGTTCGCAGAAAGGTATGTCTTTGGTTCGGGAAAATGAAACAATCCATATTTCCACCGTGGCACAGGAACTCTTTGATGTATTGGGCGCTACCGATGCAGTGACAGCGGTATTTGGCATGGCTTTGGCCGGCGGGCTGCCACCTGCATTGGGCGCTTATCTTGCTAATTTGGCCGCCAGCCGGGTTGTGGCTCGTTTGGGTACTTATGCCGTTACGCGTGAGGAACTTGAGGGGATGCTTGCGCAGTGATATAATATTGTATTGAGTGATAATAAATTGCAGTAGGAGTGATTTTGTGAAGATAAATGACCATATTCATGGATTTAAAGTAATAAATCGTAGTGAAAGCAAGGAGACCAGCTCCGTTGCCTGGACTTTTGAGCATGAAAAGAGCGGTGCCCGCCTTTTCTTCTTGCAGAATGATGATGATAACAAGGTGTTTTCCATCAGCTTCCGCACGCCGCCATTTGACGATACCGGTGTAGCGCATATCGTAGAACATTCCACGCTCTGCGGCAGCCGCAAGTATCCCTTGAAGGAACCGTTTGTGGAACTCGTGAAGGGTTCCTTAAATACGTTCCTCAATGCCATGACCTATCCCGATAAGACCATGTATCCTGTGGCTAGCCGCAACGACAAGGACTTCCAGAACCTTATGGATGTATATCTTGATGCGGTATTCTATCCGGCTATGCTGGAAAATCCGCAGATTCTGATGCAGGAAGGCTGGCATTATGAGATTGACAGCGCCGATGCGCCGCTGACGTATAGTGGTGTAGTTTATAATGAAATGAAGGGTGCGCTTTCGGCTCCGGATGATTTGCTTGAAAGCCGCATTATGGCTGCGCTCTATCCAGATACGACCTATGGATATGAATCTGGCGGCGACCCGGAGGCCATTCCGCAGCTTACTTATGAAATGTTCAAGAACTTCCATCAGCGTTACTATCATCCGAGCAACAGTTATATCTATCTCTACGGCGATATGGATATTGAAGAAAAGTTAGCTTATTTGGACAAGGAATATCTGTCGGCTTTTGACCGTATCGCCATTGATTCTCAGATTGAAAAGCAGACGGCTTTTACCGGCTTGCAGCGTCAGGCGTTGACGTATCCGGCCAGCCCGGATGAGGATACAGCGGAAAAGACCTTCCTGTCCTTGAACTGGGTAACGGGCGAATCCTTGAATCCCGTGGATATGATGGGCTTGGAAATCCTGGAACATGCCCTTTTGCGGACGCCGGCGGCTCCTTTGCGTAAAGCACTGATTGATGCACAGTTGGGTAAGGATGTGGATTCTTCTTTTGAAGATGATATGTTGCAGCCGTTCTTCAGCATTATCATCAGCAATTCGGAAAAAGACCGTGTGGACAAGTTCTATGCAATCGTGCAGGAAACGTTGCAGCAGTTAGCCGATAAGGGCATTGACCGCACCTTGCTGGAAGCTTCCATCAATCTGCTGGAATTCCGCCTGCGCGAATCGGACTTTGGCTCTGCGCCGAAGGGGCTTATCTATGGCATCCGCGTGATGAAGACCTGGCTCTACGACGGCCAGCCGGAAACGTGCCTGGCTTATGAGCCGCTGATTAAGGCGATGAAAGACGGCCTTGATAATGGCTATTTTGAAGAGTTGATTCGCCGTTACTTCCTGAACAATAAGCATGCAGCATTGATTACCATGGAACCTTCCAAGACCATGGGGGCTGAACGTGAAAAAGCGCAGGCCGAAGCCCTGGCTGCTTGCAAGGCTAAACTGAGTGAAACGGAAATTCAGCAGCTTATTGCCGATAATAAGGCGCTCAAGGAACGTCAGCAGAGCGAAGATACGGAAGAAGCCTTAAAGACGATTCCGCTCTTAAAACTTAGCGATATCCGCCGTAAGGCTTATGACCTGCCATTAGAGGAAAAGGATTTGGCGGGAACAAAGATTTTGTTCAGCGATGTGGAAACCAGTGGTATTACCTATCTGAGCCTGCTCTTTGATGCGCAGATGGTGCCGCAGGAGGATATTCCTTATGCGTTCCTCTTGAGTGAACTTATCGGCAATGTGGATACAGAAGCGAGCACCTATGGAGAACTGGCCAACCGCAAGAATCTCCATACCGGCGGCATTTCCTATGATATCGTGACCTACACGAAGAAAAATGAGCCGGATTCCTCAACGCCGAAATTTAAGGTCAAGGCCAAGGTCCTGCGGGAAAAACTGCCGCAGCTGCTGGAACTTCTGCAGGAAATCCTCATGACCAGCAAGTTCAGCGATGAAAAGCGTATGCGGGAACTGCTGGAACAGGAACAGGCTACGATTGAACTCAATCTGCAGCGCAGCGCTCATCAGGTGGTCAGTGCCCGTTTGGCGGGGTATCTTATGCCGTCTGGCCGTTATGCCGATGAAGGTGGTCTGCCATTCTATCCCTTTATCAAAGGTTTATTGGCAGAGTTCCCGAAGAATCTGCCGGCTATCAGTGCCAAACTCAGCGAGCTGGCGAAGAAAATCTTTAACCAGCACAATCTGATTGTCAGCGTTACGGATAGTGATAAGTTCTATGACGATTTTGCCGGCGAGTTTGGTAAATTCCAGGAAAAACTGGGCAAGGAAATCTATCCTGCACAGGAATACCATTGGGATTTACAGGCCCGCAATGAAGGTCTGACTTCTTCCAGTCGAGTACAGTATGTGGGCAAAGGTGCCAACTTCTTGAAGCTTGGTTATGAGTTCACGGGAACTATGCACGTATTGGAAACCATTCTGCGTTATGATTACTTCTGGACGAAAATCCGCGTGCAGGGTGGTGCCTATGGCGCATTCACCAGCTTTAACCGCAACGGCATGATGTATTTTGGTTCCTATCGTGACCCGAACCTTACGGAAACTTTGGATGTGTTCGATGGAACGGCGGATTATCTGGCTAAATTTGACGCTTCGGAACGCGAGATGGATAAGTACATCATCGGCACAATGAGCAATATTGACACGCCACTGACGCCGCAGATGAAGGGCAGTGCGGCGGCAACCTGCTGGCTGCGGGGAATTACTCTGGAGGACCGTCAGCAGGCAAGAGATGAAATCCTCGATACCCGTCAGACGGACGTACAGAAAC
>CADBYQ010000214.1:0-3609 GCA_902798865.1 Pseudoselenomonas ruminantium
TCATTTATCGCAGTCCTTTTTTGTATATATAGTGCAATATGCAATGTTTTTATCTTAATGCTAATTTAAGTGCAAAATACAAAATAATACTTGCTGTTATATAGTGCATATGATAATATAATGGAGTGTGCGAATAGAAAGGGAGAAGATAATGTTCAAAATCCAACAGAATGAACAGATGGTAAATAAAACGTTCAGATTGCCTCCAAGGCTTGTGGAAGAATTAACACGAGTGGCAGCGGAAGAAAAAATATCTGTGAATAATTTAGTGCGTCAATGCTGTGAATATGCACTAAATAACATGAAGACAGATAAGCAATAGAAAGGATTTATATGACATTGACTGCAGAAAAGAGTAGTAACAGTGTACGGCAAAGGCTGAGGCCGTACCTATCGCCGTTGATTTTCATGGCAGCCGATTATGCAGCCGTGATGTTGACTGGTCAAGTGTCAACCAGCATCTATGACCTGTCGATTAACTTCATCTACATTTATTTATGGCTGCCGTTGACATTTATGCTGTTTTTTGCACAGGCCAAAGCCTATACCACCATGCAGCCCATTATTTATACCGTTAGAAGCATTTTCTATGCGGCAACTTACGGACTTATTGCTTATATTGTGGCGCTGTATTTCTTCACCGACTGGATGGCGGCACGTTCCTTCTTTGCGGTATTCTGGCTGATATTGCTCATAACGCTCTACATTGAGCGGCTGGTCATCAGCCTTTGGTTGAAGCATAGCCATCATCTGTATGAAGATGTGATTTTCGTGGGTGCAGGCAAGACCGCAGAGCGGGCATTGCATTACTTTCAGGATGATTTGGGGTATCGGTACAATGTCATTGGATTCTTGGACGATAAGCCGGTTTCCGACAAAATCACAGAACAATATAAACTGCTGGGGAAAATCGACGATGCAGAAGATATTATAAAAAGCAGTCATGCACAGAATGTAATCATTACCGCACCGGGGATGGAGCGCGCCAAATTACAGCAGCTCATAACCACTGTCCACCCCCATGTACGCAATCTGTCCTATGTACCAGACTTAATCGGCACGCCTATGGCAGGGGTGGAAGCCCAATCGCTGTTCAGTGAAGAAATCCTCATGCTGCATATGAAAAACAACCTTGCCCTGCGGCGCAACCGAATTTATAAACGCTTATTTGATTTAATACTGACTGTCACAGGCGGCATTGCCATCAGTCCGATACTGTTGTTCTTGGCAATATGCATAAAGCTGGATTCAAAAGGCAACGTATTTTACAATGCAGACCGCATTGGTAAGGATGGCAAAAACTTTAAGTGCTATAAATTCCGTTCTATGTATGTCAATGGCGATGAAATTCTCAAGGATTATCTGGCGAAGAATCCTGAGGCGGCGACAGAATGGAAAGAATATGCCAAGTTGCGGGATTATGACCCGCGAGTCACAAAGGCTGGTACGTGGATGCGTAAATACAGCCTTGACGAACTCCCACAGATTCTAAATGTGCTATTAGGAGACATGAGTCTTGTAGGCCCAAGGCCATACTTGCCAAGAGAAAAAGAAGATATTGGCAAGGAACTCAGCACCATAACCATGAGCCTACCCGGTATCACCGGTTATTGGCAAGTTAGCGGTAGAAATGATGTCAGCTTTCAGGAACGAGTCATTATGGATGTGTGGTATGTAAGAAACTGGTCAGTATGGTTGGACATCATGTATTTAGCTAAAACATTTAAAGTAGTAATTTTCGGTAAAGGAGCATACTAATGGATAATAAAGTGAAAGATGATGAAATAGAGATTGATTTAGGGAGAATCGTTCATATACTTTTTGAGCATAAGAAAATTGTAGGCGGGATGGTAGGTATATGTACGGCTATAGCCGTAATTGTTGCACTTATCATACCACCGACATTTGAGTCGAATACACTGGTGCAAACGCAGAGTGCTAGCAAAGTAGACTTGTCAGGAGCATCAGCGGCAATGGCGATGCTTGGAATGAGTGGTAGTGCTGCATCACCGACCAATAACTACATTGAGATGATGAAATCTCGTGCAGTACTGGACCCCATTATTAATCAATTGGAAGATATTCCACCAGAGAAACGGGAAAAGATGACTGCCGAAGGTTTTGCGAAGACAAACCTGAATGTTGAGAATGTAAAAGGTACGAATTTAATTAAGGTAACGGCCAAAGGGCGTAGCCCAGAAGAAGCACAACTGATTGCGTCCAATGTGGTAGATAATTTCCTAAAGATGATGACGGAGATGAACCAGAACAGTCAATCGTATATGGTAAAATTCCTTAATGAACGCATTGAAACAGCCAGGAAGGAGGCGGATGATGCCGCAACAAAATTAGCCTCTTTTCAAAAGGAGAATAAGATTTATAAACCGGATGACCAAGCAAAAGCTGCTATCGAACAATTAAATGCATATGATAAAGCTATTAGCGATATGCAGGTTCAGCAAAAATCAGCACAAGCTCAGTATGATGTGGCCTCGCAGAAATTAGGTGAGCAAAAGTCTGGTGCATCAAACTTTAATATTAATGACAACAGTACAGTACAGAGTATCCGTGCGCAGATTGTGTCTAAGGAAGTCGAACTGGTTGGTCTACGGCAGAAATATACCGACAATCATCCGTCCGTTATCGCAGCGCAGCGTCAGCTGACTCAGCTGAGTCAGTCGTTATCCGATGAAGTCGGTGCCGTCGTGAACTCCAACGCCGCCAGCCTCAACAGCGCCCAGATGGAACTCTTAAAGAACCAGGCGGTAGCCCAGGCACAGGCCAGCGCCGCCAGAGCGTTATAAACGGAAAACTGCCCCGGGATCGGAGAGCCGGTGCGCACAAGCTCGCTTCCCTCCAGCGCGCAGAAGCGCACCTCGTTGGCGGTCAGGCGGATATCCCGGGCGGAAAGATCCGCACCCGTAATATCCTGCGGCTGAACGAGGCCGGAAGCGATGATTCCCCGGATTATGGCGCCCGCCATATTTCCGACGCCGATAAATCCGTATTCTCTCATATAACTCCCTTTCTCCCAGTATTTTGCCTTCGCCCGCTGCCGTCTTTCATTTGTGCTCTCTATTTTATGGTATGATTGTAAAAAGAATCGGCCAAGCGGTCTGTTCTTTCGATCTATTATTGCGTTTACAACTTGTACCATCTTATCACATTTATAAGATACTGAGGTATTCATCCATGCTATTTTCACACAATCATCGCCCTTGGCGCAAATTTTTTCTACTCGTGTGGGTCAGTTTTCTTGTTCTGACCGCCTGCACTGGGCAAACAGGGCAGACCGGGGACCCTGACAAGCGGGCGGTTCTCTCTTTTTTAACCCCTCTTCAAATAGAGTCCGCGAGCGGACGCCTGTACGACCTCACTTCTATGGTCGAGCGTCAGGACGGTACGCTCATCAGCTGCGGTCTCTATGATGCGACGCACCTGATGCTCCTCTACAGCACAGACGAAAGCGGCGATGGCAATATTACAAATATTTCACATTGCGAGGTCCAAACGCTGGATTTACAGGACGGAACGCTGGCGGATCTCGCCTCGTTTGACCGGGCTGCGGACGCCGCAGATCACATGGGAGATGATTGGGATCAGTGGGGC
>CADBYQ010000214.1:3689-4698 GCA_902798865.1 Pseudoselenomonas ruminantium
GCCGTCCTCTACCTGCCGGACGTAACGACCGATCCGCTTCCTCTTCCCATATGGCTTTCGGACGCCGACATCCATGCGCTGGACGGACGCCTTTGGCTCTCCTCCGGGCGGGGCATGGTGTGCGAGATCACCGAAAAAGGGATTTCTGCCCCGGTCTGGACGCTCCCCCACGCCTATGGTCTCCTCACGCCGGTCGTCACAGGCCATAGCGGCGTGCTGTCTTTTGTCACCAGCCTGCGCACGGAGCCCTCTGCGCGCATTTTCGTGGACGTAGACCCTGTCAGCGGAGAGAGCGTGTTCTACCAATGCGACATGGATCCGGCCCGCTTTGCAGCCTATGAGGACGGGCGCCTTCTGGGCACCTCGTTTCGATCAGATCCTGCTGTTTTCGTCTGCGATCCGGCGCAAGGCGTCAAAACAGAGCTCGTCCTTCCCGCCCCGGTCCAGGATCTTCTGCGCGGCAGCGCGGCGAAACAGACATCCCGAAAGGGCGGCGAAGCGCTCCATTTTGGAACCGGTTCTCTTCCTTTGTGCGGAGACTGGTGCTGCTGGACCCTGCAGGACGACCGCATGCGTCTGGTTCGGGTCTATCTCTGGGACACAGCGTCCACCAAAAGCGCCTCCTGGAAAGCGCCCGAAACCCGCTCCTTCACGCCGCCCGCGGCTGCCGATTACGGCGATCTGAGCCGCAAAGCCTCGGCACTGGAGGACCAATACGGCGTCCGGATCGTGCTGGGCGAAAATATTCCGTCCGAGTTTGCCGATTACGCCGCGCAGCCAGTCACCGACGGCCCTGTGATCGACGGCTCCCTCTCTGTCCTGGAAAACGTATTATCCCTGTATCCGGATGGCTATTTTGACGCGCTGCGAGGAAGCTATTACCGGGACATTGTCTTCTACCTGACGGGCCCCTTGACGCCGCTCAACCAGGACGCCAATATCTCTAACGCGGGCGCCTTCGCCACGGAGTCCTGCGGCGTCATGCAGCTCGCCTTCGCCACGGTGCGCT
>CADBYQ010000215.1 GCA_902798865.1 Pseudoselenomonas ruminantium
CCCGGACGGCGGAAGCTCGATGCCTTGGCCTTGGGGTCCAAGAGCAGACGGATGGTCTGGCAGCGCTCGTAAGCGGAAATGCCCGTCTCCGTATCGTAAGCGTCAATCGACACCGTAAAAGCCGTCTCATGGTTATCCGTATTGTTAACCACCATCTGACCAATATTGAGTTCATCAAGGCGCTTGCCATCAATCGGCGTGCAGATAAGCCCCTTGGCATAAGTAGCCATGAAATTGATATCTTCCGGTGTAACCGTAGCTGCAGCGACAATCAAATCGCCTTCGTTTTCGCGGTCTTCATCATCAACCACCACAACCATCTTACCATTTTTTATATCTTCGATTGCCTGTTCAACCGTTGCAAAATCTGACATAATCTATCTCCTTAAAAACCGTTTTCCCTCAAAAAATCAAGGGTCATATTGCTTTGTGCCTTGGCCGGAGCGGGACTGCTGCCTTTGAGCATCTTTTCCACATACTTGCCCAGCACATCCGTTTCAATATTGATGGGGCTGCCCACCTTTTTGCTGCCCAGATTCGTGACCTCCCGCGTATGGGGAATCAGGCTGACGGTAAAATCGCTGTCCGTCACCTGCGCCACCGTCAGGCTGATGCCGTCCAATGCCACAGAGCCTTTCTCCACGATATAGCGCAAAAGACTACTGTCTGCGCTCACCGTCATCAAAATAGCATTGCCTTCATCGGCAAATTTGACAATCTCGCCGGTACCGTCAATATGACCGCTGACGATATGACCACCCAACCGGCTGGCCAGTGTCAACGCCCGTTCCAGATTCACAGGGCTGCCCTTTTTGAGTTCAGCCAGTGACGTGCGGCGCACCGTTTCCGGCATCACATCGGCCGTGAAACCTGACTTGTCAAAATGCGTGACCGTCAGGCATACGCCGTTGACCGCAATGCTGTCGCCCAACTGCACATCTTCAATTACCTTAGCGCAGTTAATGACGAGATTGCCACCGCCAATACGGGCGACCTGCCCCACTTCTTCAATTATGCCTGTAAACAATCCCTCACCGCCCTTTTACATAACCGGTCAATAAAATATCCTGGCCAATGGTTTCTACCGTGGTGCGTTCAAGCTCTACCGCCTCCGTAAGTTCGGCAAAGCCTTCTCCTTCCACCGGCGTCAGCGCCTCGCGCCCGCCAATCAGCTTGGGCGCGATAAAGGCATGAACCTTATCCACGAGTCCGGCCTTAAGCAGGGAGAAATTCACCTGCCCGCCGCCTTCGACAAACACCGAACAAATCTCCATTTCGCCGAGCTTGCGCATAAGCAAGTCCATATCCACCTGTTCGCCGTCACCGGCAACCATGATGGCTACGCCCTTATCCTTGAGCGCCTGCACACGCTCCTGCGGTGCCTTGGCTGTCACGGCAATAATGGTCAGCGCCGCGCCATCGGTCACCAGCTTGGCATCCAACGGTGTACGGGCCTTGCTGTCCACGACGATGCGCACAGGATTTTTGCCCTGCCCGTCCGGCAGCCGCGCCGTAAGGCTCGGATTATCCGCCAGCACCGTGCCAATGCCCACCAGGATACCGTCATAGGTATCCCGGTACTCATGCACTCTGCGCCTTGCCGCTTCGCCGGTAATCCACTGGGATTTTCCGGTATGCGTGGCAATCTTGCCGTCAAGACTCATGGCCGTTTTGAGCACCACAAAGGGCTTTTGCGTGGCTATCCATTTCAGGAACACCTCATTGAGTGCGCGGGCTTCATCTTCCAGCACGCCACAGCGCACTTCAATGCCTGCCCGTTTCAGGATGGCTATGCCTTTGCCTGCCACCTTGGGATTGGGGTCGCCCATGCCGATGACCACACGCTTAATCCCGGCCTTGACCACCGCTTCGGCACAGGGGCCGGTACGGCCATAATGCGAACAGGGTTCCAGCGTCACATAGAGCGTGGCGCCCTTCGCCAAGTCTCCGGCCATATTCAGCGCATGAATCTCAGCATGGGGCGTGCCCGCCTTGCGATGCCAGCCGGCACCGACAATGCGCCCTTCGCGCACGATCACCGCACCCACCAAGGGATTAGGCGACGTGCGGCCAATGGCGTTGCGGGCTAAGTTAAGTGCCACCCGCATAAAATCTTCATCTTGCAAATTCATCACCTCAAATTCTAGGGAATTCAGGTTTGTGAATGAGACGAAAAAAGCCACCGGAAATATCTTCGCGGTGGCTAAAATTGCATGCAAACAAACATGCCTTTTCTCATCCCGACTATACGGTCGGCTTCGGAATTTCACCGAATCGTGCCTGAACGCTCAGGCTTGCGGGCTATACCGCCGGTGGGGAACTGCCCCCCGCCTCAAAGACAAATCTCTGCCCATTATATTAGCATAAATAGGGCAAAAAATCAAGTTGACCAAAATCACCAACCTTGCCCACAAGGCGACTGGTCAGATTATTTTTTGACAAGTCAACATATTGTGTCTAATGCAACGTGGACAATGAAGCGCAGCGAAGTTGTCCACCAAAGCAGGAACGCCGCAGGGCGGGGAAACGAAAAGCGGACGGCCTGACTGTCAAATTTGACTGGTCAGACCATCCGCTTGGTGTTTATCTTAATCGGTCATTTACCAATTCGCTTCCACATATCCCTGCGCCACATTCAGGTTAAGGTTAAAGCGTGTCATGATTTTATCAATGATTGTGGCTTTGTCCACATTGAGTTCCTTCAATGTAATAATCATGGCTATTATGCCCTTTTTTTCGCCTTCTTTCTGGCCTTCCTTACGGCCTTCCTTACGGCCTTCTTCCTCGGCATATCTTAGCTGCGCCGCCTGGTCACGGCGAAACTTTTCCGCTTTTTCATACGACCGTTTAGCCACTTCGTCCTTGGTAAACACGTCTTCCACCTCCATTGCTTCTTGAATTGCCGTTTCGCTGGCGGCGATTTCTGCCAGCTCCTCGTCCGGTGTGCTGGGGGAGAAATAGGCAGCCCATTTCTCCATGCGGTTCATGTCTTTTACGTTCTTGCTCTTGAATTTCAGGAGTTCAAGAAAATGGATTTCCAATTTATCCGTCAGCTGACAGCCGGTCTTCACATCATAAATGCCAAAGCAGCTGTGCATATCCGGGTATTTTTTGTCCTCAAACAGGTTGAAGCCTAAAATATTGATGGCCACGGTGCGGTTTAACTGGTCGTATTCCTCGCCCCGCTTCAGATCGGCGTAGTTCTTCGCCCAGTAGTAAACAGAACGCTCCCCCATTGCGGCTAAAGAATTGACCTGCATTTCAATATTGACCTTAGTGCCCGAAGCCGTGCGGCCTAAAATATCCAGCCGTGACTCCTTGCCCTCGTATTCGTCCGCATCCATTTCCCGGTCGATAAACTCAATGTCTTCGATAAGCTCCGTGCCCTGAAACTCGAAAAAGGCGTTGATAAGCGCCCGTGTTATCTGCGGGTGCTTAGCAAAAACTGCCTTAAATACTGCGTCATTTGTTCGATTGATACGAAAACCTGCTATGATTGTTCCTCCTGTTTCTTGTCTTTATTTTACTATGAAATCTTGGCGAGTCAAGTCCAAAGGACGCCGAATCGGTTAGATTTCGTGT
>CADBYQ010000216.1 GCA_902798865.1 Pseudoselenomonas ruminantium
CAGATTTCCCTTTTGAAGCAGTTCTGTTTTTCCAACGGTTACACCATATCCGGTATATACTCCGACATAGCCAGCGGAATCAGCTTTGAAAAACGCAAGGACTTTTTTGCATTGCTGGATGAAGTGTTGGAAGGCCGTGTGGAGCGAGTGGTTGTTACCTATAAAGACAGGCTCTCCCGTGTTGGTTTTGAGCTATTCTACCACCTGTTCCAGAAATACAACTGCGAAATCATAGTGATGAGCGAGGTAGGCTCTGCCAAACTGGATACGCAAGAAGTTTTCGAAGAAATCGTAAACCTGCTTCATTGCTATTCCATGAAGTTGTACTCCAGCCGCAGACGACTCAAACGGATTAAGGAGGCGATAGAGGATGCCGAAGAAAGCTGAGGATTCTTTGATGCGGGTTGAACGGCACCTTATTCGCCCATCTTCTCCCTGGTTCTCTATGATTGGTGAGTTCTGTCACCTGGCCAAGAATCTTTATAACCACGGAAATTACCTTGTCCGCAACAGATTCATTAAGAATGGTCAGTGGATGAGGTATGATGAATTGGATAAGGCACTCAAAACAGATGTGGATTATCCTGATTACAGAGCTATGCCTACAGCACAGGCTGCCCAGCAGGTTCTTCGCCTGCTGGACAAAAACTGGAAATCCTTCTTTGCTGCCATAAAGGATTGGAAGGAGCACAAGGAAAAGTATCTTGGCCGTCCAAAGCTGCCGAAATATAAGGAAAAGAACGGCAAATTCATACTGGTGCTGACAAATCAGAATTGCAGGCTGAAGGGAGCCGAGGTCATATTTCCAAGGTCATTTCGTGGGTTCAAGGCAGCTCCTGAATTTATGAAAGACAAAGAAAGCCAACGGGAGTTTGATACATTTCAGCAGGTGCGGTTTATCCCCGATGGAACGAATATTGTCATGGAGATAGTCTATACCATAAAGGCGGCTCCGCAAAAAGAAGACAACGGCAGATATGCAGGCATTGACATAGGCGTGGATAACCTGCTGACAATGGCAACGAACACAGGAATGGCCCCGTTGATTGTAAATGGGCGGGTGCCAAAGTCCATAAACCAATTCTACAACAAGAAACTGGCCTGCCTGAAAAGTGTCTGTCAACAAATGACCGGACAGTATTCGTCTAATAGGATTCGGCATTTTACGGCAAAAAGGAATCGTAAGATTGCTGACTACATGCATAAGGCCAGTAAATTGCTAGTTGAAAAATGTGCAGAATTGGAGATAAATACCATTGTCATAGGACAAAACAAGGAATGGAAGCAGGAAAGTAAATTATCCCGGCGAGTCAACCAGCACTTTGTGCAGCTTCCTTTTGCCAGACTTATCCAGATGATTGAGTACAAAGCAAGAGAACGAGGCATAGCGGTCATCCTGACGGAAGAAAGCTATACGAGCGGTACATCATTCCTGGATAAAGAAGCCCCGGTAAAGGAAAACTATGACAAGACTCGCAGGATACATCGCGGACTGTTCCGTGCAAACAATGGCAGACTCATAAATGCTGATGTCAATGGAGCTTTCCAGATAATGAGAAAAGTATTCCCGAATGTTTCGGCAGACGGGATAGAGGGCGTAGTGCTGCGTCCAGTTGTGGTAGTTGCTGCGTATCCAATACTCGGCTTGTCGAGAGCAGTTAATGAACAATAAAATTTGTAAAAATCTTTAACAATATTTGTTAAGATTGCTTATAAATACAGCATGGTGAGATTACCAAGGGACGCAAACGGTATCGACATAAGGCGATTGCGCCGGCAGATTTATTGCGTAAGGGCTGATGCCCACAAGGAGATTGACATGGAAGAAAATGAGCTTGAGCTTTTAGCAGGGCTTAATAAGGCGCAGCTGGAGGCTGTTACGGAGACGGAAGGCTATGTGCGGGTACTTGCCGGGGCTGGTTCCGGCAAGACAAGAGCACTGAGCCATAGGTTTGCCTATCTGGTAAACGAAATCGGCATTATGCCGGGAAATATCCTGTGCGTGACTTTTACCAATAAATCAGCCACGGAGATGCGGAAACGGATTCATCTGCTTACGGGAGATAATGACACCGGTTATATCAATACGTTCCATGGATTCTGCGTGTCCGTACTGCAGGAAGACAGCTATGCCGTACAGTATCCTAAAAGTTTCCTGGTGCTCGATAACAGCGACATTGATGCTATGCTGAAGATTATCTATGAGGAAAGGAAACTATCCCTACGGGATATGACCTTTGCCAAGGCACGGGATATGATAGAGATACGGAAGATTTTCACCGAGCCGGAATACTATCAGGACATGATTGCCATGTCGCAGGAGGCCATCAGGGAAAAGTACGAACGGGCTGTGGAGCCGAAGGACATTATCTTTTATGGTTATCTTTATCAGGAGAAGAAGTGCTTTGGACTCGATTACAATGACCTCATCAAATTCACGTTGTACATTTTTGAGCAGAAGGAAGATTTGCGGCTGAAATGGCAGCAACGGCTGGAATACATCATGATTGATGAGTTTCAGGATATTGATGAACTGCAGTATCGCCTGATGAAGATTTTGTGTGGTTATCATAAGAACCTCTTTGTCGTAGGCGATCCCGACCAGACCATTTATACCTGGCGCGGGGCAAGTATCCGTTATTTGCAGAACTTTGACCAGGAGTTCAAGCCCTGCAGGACCATCTACATGATGGAAAACTATCGTTCCACGCCGGAGATTCTAGCTGTAGCCAACGATCTGATTGCCCATAACCGTTACCGGATAGAGAAAAAATTGATACCAACGTTACCAAACGGTGAATCTGTCCTGTGTTCCAGCAATGAATCGCCGGAAAAGGAAGCTAAGTGGATTGCGCAGGAGATTGAAAAGCTGCATGAAAAGGATGTGGCTTTTCGGGATATTGCGGTTTTATATCGGGCGCATTATTTGACGCGTTCGCTGGAAGAAGTTTTTATGAAGGAGGACCTTCCCTATACGCTCTACAGTGGCATTCATTTCTTTGACCGGAAGGAAATCAAGGATGCCCTGTCCTATCTGCGCATGATTGCTTATCGGGATGACCTGTCTTTCCAACGGATAGCAAATGTCCCTAAGCGTAACCTTGGAGAGCGAAGAATGGCCTTTTTGCAGGAATATGCCGAGCAGAATAAGTGTAGCCTTTATGAGGCCTTGAAAATAAACCTTGACCATGAACTGATAAAGGGAACCAAAGCCAATCGGTTTGTGGAGCTTGTCGAGGAATTTTCGGCAACATATAGCGGGCAGCCGGTATCGGAGGTGCTGTCGGCCATACTCGATGCCAGCGGCTATGAGGAAATGCTGCGCACCGAAGGCAGTCAGGAGCGATTGGATAATCTGGCGGAGCTGAAACAGGCCATCTATGAGTATGAAACTTCCTGTGGGGAAGAAGCTATGTTGGAGCATTATCTGGCTAGAGTAGCACTTTTAACCAACAGTGATACTGCTGAGCAGGGAGATAAAATAAAACTGATGACCGTTCATGCAGCTTTTCAATCTCCTGCGCAATCCACTTAGCTTCCTTTTCCGGCGATTCAT
>CADBYQ010000217.1 GCA_902798865.1 Pseudoselenomonas ruminantium
TAATACAAGCATTAATATATTGCACGTACTAAGCCCGGCAACAGATGATGCTTTTCCGTCGCGTTTGACAAGCTTGTCTAAGCAGAGGAAAAGCATCATCTGTCGCCGGGCGCCTTACCGCATCGATGTTAAAACTTCCTCTGCCGCAATGCCTCATAAAGCACAATTGCCCCCGACATCCCCACATTCAGCGACTCCGCCTGTCCATACATGGGAATATACGTCTTTTGTGCCACAGCCAGAATTTCCTGCGATACGCCATTGCCCTCATTGCCCAGCACCACCGCCGTTCCTTTGGTAAAATCCTGTCCAAAATGCGGCTTTGCCGTCTCGTCAAGCGCCGTAGCCAGCAGCTGCAAATCATTACGCCGCACAAAATCCGTCAGTTCTTCTACACTGACACCACTGTATACCGGCACATGGAAAATACTGCCCATAGTGGCGCGCACAGCCTTATCCCCATACACATCCACGGAACCTTTGAGCAGGATTACACCATCTGCTCCCACGGCGTCTGCTGTGCGGATAATCGTGCCCGCATTGCCGGGGTCCTGCACGCCGTCCATAACCACATACAGAGGATTTTCCCTTTCTGCTGTTTGCGGCAGAGATGGATTTTTTTGTGCCATGACGAGCAAAATCCCCTGTGGCGTTTCTGTGCCTGCGGCCTTAGCAAACACTGCTTCCGGCACCTCATAGAGCGGACAGTTTTGACCGGTCAATTTCTCGACCAGCTTTGCGCCCCGCTCCTGTTCCCTCATCTGACCAGTCAACAGGCCGAATTCCACCTGCCAGCCTGCTTCTGCCGCCATTTCACAAAGCCTTATGCCTTCGGCTACAAACAGGCCCGTCTTTTCTCGCTGTTTACGCTGTTTTAAGGCCGCCGCCAACTTGATTTTCTTGTTGGCGGGGCTGTCAATTCGTTCAATCATCTATACTCTCCTAACCTTAATCCCAATCACTGTCCCCCTGGTGAAACCTGCGCACAGCTTCCTCATGCTCAGCCTGTGTCTGTTGAATGACTTCGCCATATCCGGTCAAAGCAGCAAACGGAGCAAACTGCGCCGCCCGCTTTTCCCGTGGCATAGGCGGGTGCTTTGTCGAAATCGGATGTGGCCTGTGCAAAATGGCCTGAAACCGTTCGGGAAGTTTTTCGCTCATGCCCTATGCCCTCCAATCTGATTATTGCGTTCCCTGGTTGTCCCTTCCTCACGCAGATTGCTGCCCTTTAAGATTGCATTCTTGCCAAACTTTTCCTTAATCGCCAGCATAGCATACTGCAAGGATTTTTCCCGCTTAGCGGCCTTTTCCGCCTGCGCCCGTTCCTGCACCTTTTGCGGCGCGGTATCAAACAAGTTCAACTGCTCCGCCGCTGCCTTCTTCTGCTCTGCAGCCTCAGCCTCACGGATAACGTGATTAGCCGTAACCGTCACCCGCCGCACGAAAAGTTCCGAAAGCGTAATACGCTCATAAAGCTCCCCCACAGCCTGCAGGATGACTTTGCTCGATGATGTATAGCTACCTAAATTTATCGAGCCATGTGCAGGCTTCGGCACAGTACGGCCATAATGGTCAATATGCAAGGGCCCTTTGTATTGCGCACGCAAGTCTGCGCGCTGAAGATTACTCACATCATAACCAATATCGAGCACAATCTGGTCCGTGACCAGCCCTTTCGCCACCAAATCCAGCACCAGTAAATCCGTCATTTCCCAAACGATAAGCTGTGCCTTTTCATGGGCATAAGGTTCCTGCAAGACCTGCCCTGAGCTGATACTATTGCTTGCCGGCCGATAATTCTTGATATCTGCCATCGTGCAGGGCTCCCAGCCCCAGGCGTGGTCAATCAACAGCTCCGCATTGACCCCAAACAGCTTATAGAGCAAATCCTCATTATGATATTCATGGGCGCTGCCCAGCGAACATAAGGCCACATCCCCCATGGTATAGAGACCATGCTCCTGCAGTTTTTTCGCATAACCTCTGCCCACCCGCCAAAAATCTGTAATCGGCCTGTGATTCCAAAGTTTTTCTCGATAGCTTATTTCGTCCAGTTCCGCAATGCGTACGCCGTCTTTATCCGGCGGCATATGTTTGGCCTCAATATCCATGGCAATTTTCGCCAGATAGAGATTCGTGCCGATTCCCGCCGTTGCTGTTATGCCCGTTTCCTGCAGCACATCGCGAATCATCTGCATAGCCAGCTCATGGGCTGTAACTTTACGCACAGCCAAATAAGGCGACACATCAATAAACACCTCATCAATGCTGTACACATGAATGTCCTGCGGTGATACATAGCGCAGATAGATATTGTAAATCCGGCGGCTGACCTCCATATAAAGCGCCATCTGCGGCCTGGCCACCACATAATCCACTGCCATCTGCGGATTAGCCGCCAGTTCACGGGCATCAATGGAACTGCCGGCCAGCTTATGCCCCACGATTTTCCGGCTGCGCGCATTATTCACTTGCCGTATTTTTTGCTCGACCTCAAAGAGCCTTAACCGCCCCGGCAGGCCATACGCCTTTAAGGCCGGGGCCACCGCCAGACAGATGGTTTTTGCCGTCCGGGATGCATCGGCCACCACCAAATTGGTGGTCATGGCATTTAGCCCGCGCAGCTTACACTCCACCGAAGCATAAAAGGATTTGAGGTCAATGGAAAGATACATTTTACTCATAAACTTACTATAACATAAAATCACCAGTATGTTCGACATACTGGCGATTTTTACACGATTTTTATTTTATTTCATATCCGCTTTCCACAGACCATGCAGGTTACAATATTCAAAGACCGCTATGGGTTCATCCCCCTCGGCAATCTTAAACACTGCTTCCGGCTTATCCTCAGGCGTCAAATGACGCATCATCCCGCCCTGCTTCGTCTGCACATGAATCCACTCAATGAGATGCTCCGCAGTCATGGGATGAGCCACCGAACCTACCGTAACCTTTAGCACTCCTGCCTGCCGGTCAAAGTCAATCACCGGTACATGCTTTTCCTGTGCTGCATCCGTAGTATTGGCTACCAGCTCATTCATCGGCTGACCACAGCACATCATCTCTCCTTTGCCATCATGAATCAGGCCCGTAAGGTTACCACAAACGCTACAACGATAAAATCTGCTTGCCATACCTTTTCCTCCATTTTCATAATACACAAAAACTATTTCGACACCCTCATTGTACAAAACGATAATGAAAAAAACAAGGAATCCGTTTTTTATTAATGTCCCCCTATGCGATTACTTCCCATCATGATATGATAGAAAAAAATAGTTTAGGCGGTGATTTCATGTCCATAATCAATAACCTTTGCGAGGGATTTTCTCCCAGCATTGATGAAAACTGTACCCATCTGATTCTCGGCTCGATGCCCAGCGTAGCTTCGCTCAGCGCTCAGGAGTATTACGCCCATCCACAAAACCGCTTTTGGCCCCTTATGGCCCGCATTTTAGAGCAAAGCGACGCACCAACAGTCTATGCAGAACGCTTGAACATGCTGCTGCGCCATCATATT
>CADBYQ010000218.1 GCA_902798865.1 Pseudoselenomonas ruminantium
TTTTCATCTGTCTACTTGACAGGGAGCAGTTCAGTCGACCAAAGAAATCTTATATTTTTTTATTGTCCTCTTGACGGGAAGCAGTTCATTGATTGTCCAGTCTCTTTTCTTATGGTGAATTATGGTCAAACCTTGAATTTTGCTACCTGCTGTTTGAGATTCTCTGCTCCTTGCTGGGAGATATTGACTTTTCCCAGAATCTCGTTGGCCTTCTCAGCCACCAGAGTTACCTTCTCGGCTACAGTGGTATTGCCCATGGCGCCCTCGTGAGTGGCTCGGGCAATTTCATCCATGGCGTTGTTCATGGTTTCCATGGAACTGGACAGTTCCTGCGAAGAGGTACTGCTCTTCTGGGCAAAACCGCGCAGATAATCGGCATCATTCCGATACTGGTCAGCGGTTTCCTTAATGAGGTCATAGTCCTTGGCCACATTTTCTTCCATGAATTTCAGCAAATCGAAGGCTCCGGCAGACAAGTCCTGTACGGAATCGGTTACCTTCTTGGTCAAGGCCTGAATATTGGTCGCTGTATGATGGGACTGTTCGGCTAGTTTGCGTACTTCATCGGCCACCACCGCAAAGCCTCGGCCATGTTCACCGGCACGAGCCGCTTCAATGGCAGCGTTGAGGGCCAGCAGATTGGTCTGCTCGGCAATGGCGGTGATATCGCCGGTCAGATTGGAAATCTGGTCCACCACTTTGGCGGACTCAATGGCCTGTTCTACGGCGGACTTGGTGACATTGTAGACATTTTGGGCCTCTGTGGAAGATTGAGCCATGGTCGTCTGCAAGCGTCCGGCCCGTTCTGCTACCTGATGGGTGTAATTTTCGCTTTCCTCTGCCCCACGGGCATTTTCGTGAATCTTTTCCGCAATGGTGCCGCTGAGATTTTGCAGGTTAGCCGTAGTAGCGGCCGTCTCTTCCATGCTGGCAGCCATCTCTTCCGATGCTGCAGACATATCCTGGGCACTTTCGTTAAGGGCCCTTACCAGCTGTTGCACCTCCAGTACCATGTCCGCACTCTTATCCGCTTCACTGCGCACTTCGGTAAGGACATTGCGAAGGGCCAGCTGCATTTTCTGCATGGCCTGCACCATGCTACCCACTTCATCCCGGCGGCTGCTCAGGCCTGCCGGAATATCCTGGGTCAGGTCGCCATCCGCTACGGCATTGAGCTGACGGACAGATTCGCTTAAGGGACCGGCCATATTGCGGGAGATAACCGTAGAGACGATTATGCCTACCAGCAGGCCCAGAAGGATGATGGCCATAAAGATTTTGATGGTCTGGTCATAGGTTTCGTTATTGGCCTCAAAGAGCAGCTTGCCCTGCAGTACATTATCCGGCGTCAGCACCGACAAATCCGCGCCAATGATGTTGGCGCCGGCAAGGTTATCCAGGATTTTTGCCCGGTCTTCCGGCGTGGTTCCCAAACCTTCCGTTTCCTTTACTTTGGCGGAAAAGTCCGTCAGGTTCTTTTCCAAAGACGCAATGGTTTCCTGGGCACGCTGGCTGCGGTCAATTTTCTTTACCCGGGCAATGTTTTCCTGCAGTCCCTTGACCTTGCTGTTGATATCTTCCAATATTACCTTGCGGTTTTCCACGGTAAAGTTCTGCTGCTGGACAAAGGAAACATCGGAAACGATGGACCGCAGCTGGCTGTTGGCATCGTTGAGATATTGGGTGGTCATGAGATTATAATTATACATGTCATCCAATGATTGCTTGGCTCGATGATTGGAGTAAATGCCCACAGCTGCTATCAGGCAGGTAATCAGCAGCATGATAACCGTCAGCAGCGTGATTTTTATCCTTACGCTTAAATGATTCATCACGAGCACCTCCCTTATTTGAACTGCGCAACATTATCCTTGGTAATTTCCACCAGCGGAATCTTTATTTCGTCTGTGGGAATCTTTCCCTGCAGAGAAGTCTGCAACAAACCGGCAATGGCCTCCGCTGTCTTATCGGCATCCTGCTTGACGGTCTGGCTCATGGTGCCTGCAGCCACAGCCTTCAGTGCTGCCGGCGTGGCATCCACGCCGGAAATGAGCACGCCTTTATCCCGGCCCGCAGCCTGCAGAGCTTTCAGCGCCCCTAAGGCCATGTTGTCATTACCGGATACCACAGCATCAATCTGGGGGAATATCTGTAGCCATAGGGTCATGTATTTGAGCCCTTCTGTCTCGCTCCAGCCTCCGTCCACTTTAGCCAAAAGCTTTATATCCGGGCGCTTGTCCAAGCAGGCTTCCTTGAACCCTTCCCAACGGGCAACGGCACTTTTCTGGCTGCTTTCGCCCATAAAATATACGATCTGGGCGTTGGGGGGCAAATGCTTGGCCATATATTCGCCCTGCAATCTGCCGGCCTGGGATTCGTCGGACATGACATGGGCAAACTGGCCGCCGTTAAGGTCACGGTTGGTGGCAATCAGGGGAATTTGCGCTGCATTGACCTTTTCCACCACGGGAATCACAGCATAACCATCCACCGGCAATAACACAATGGCAGCTGGCTTCTGCCCCATGACCTCATTGAGCTGGTCAATCTGCATGTTCACATCGCCTTTAGCATTTAAAAATTCTACCTCAATGCCCTGTGCGCTGAGTTTTGACTTTACGCCCTCATAGAGAAGGCCGGTAAAATCCGTAGCTTCTGCATGAGCCGCAAAAAAGACCTTATTCCCCGCTGCATTCTGGGAACCGCATCCAGACAGTGCCACACATGCCGCCAAGGCACAAGACACAGCAGATGCTTGCCATAACTTCTTTACCATAGGTGCAACACTCCTTATCCTGAACGAACCGACAATAGAATCATACTCCTCAAACTTCCCACACCTATAACAGGTGCAAATCCTTGAAAACTGTATATCTCAGAAGATAAAAAAAGCGCAAAGCCTCAAAACTTGGTACAATAGAAGTGCTAACAAACCATTATCCAAGGAGGTTTTACGCCATGTCTATTGTATCACTTGAATCCGCCGATGAAAAGAACGTTTCTGCTTCCATCTTGAACTTTCTCACTGCCTATGGGGTAATCAGCCTTTTGAGCAATTGTGGAGGCACAAAGCTCAAGGGGGTTCCTGTCAAAGCTCTGTTCACTTACACGCTTACAAATGTCTTCCGCATGGGGAGCTTCTATATGCAGAACAAGCTGGGGAAGATTCATGATGGCTTTTCAAAGAACACCTACTATCGTTTCCTCATGAGCCCGCGCACCAACTGGCTTCGCTTTACCACGCTCCTTTCTGCGAGGATTATCAACGGGCATCTCCGCGATCTGACCTCCGAGAATCGTGATGACTGCTTTGTCATTGACGAGTCTCTGTATGAGCGCGCCGGCTTCAAGCGTACGGAACTTGCCTCCCGGGTGTTTGACCATGTTTCCATGCGCTTCAAGAAGAGCTTCAGGCTGCTAACTCTTGGATGGACGGATGGGTGTACATTCCTGCCCATCAACTATTCCCTTTTGGCCTCGAACGATGATGAAAAGGTTCTTGGCCCCTGCAACAAGATC
>CADBYQ010000219.1 GCA_902798865.1 Pseudoselenomonas ruminantium
CGGGCGGTCGTGAGCGTGTCCACCAGATTCTCATTATCCCACGGCTTCACAATAAAGTCAAACGCGCCGCGCTTCATGCCCTCCACCGCCAAGGCAATATCGGCATAAGCCGTGAACAGAACCACTTCCACTTCCGGAAACATCTTCTTGATTTCCCCGGCCCAGTACAGGCCTTCGTTGCCCGTATTGATGCTGGTGTTGAAGTTCATATCCAGCAGCACCACATCCGGCCGGAAGCGCTCCAGCGTACTGACCAGCGTCACGGGCGAAGGCAGCGTTTCCACCTCGCTGAAATGCATGGGCAGAAGGATCTTCAACGCCTGGCGAATCCCGGCGTTGTCGTCCACAATCAGTATCTTTCCTTTCTTCGATGTCATCGTTTACAAGCCAAATTTAGTCAATTATTCCCGCACTCGCAATACAAGCGCCGTGCCGCAGAATGTATCTTCCTGATAATCAGAGAATTCAGCTTTGAATCGGAAATTTAAGTGTGTAAAGTTGCATTTACAACTGTAACACTTCTTTACACTCTCGGGGCACATATAGCGTAAAATGGAAAAACTTAACACTCAGGCACTTATACAAAATCGTCTATGCAAGTATACATAGACGATTTTGTATAACTCATTAATACTTAACGAGTTCCATTTTACGGCAATCCCGCTTCCTCCGGGATTCCGGCTTCGCCGGCATCCCTCCCGCCTGCGGCGGGCTATGCAAAGCGCCAATGCAAATATGGGATACATATCTTGATAATGCAAGTCGAAATGTTTATACCATAAGCATTTAACTCGGCTAATTACAGAAAATAGACTAAAAGTTATACTATTTAGTTACACAATTAAATTTTTTAGCTATATTTGCAGAAAAAATACTTTGCGTATGAAAAGACTCACCAAGAAAGAAGAGATAATCATGGAGCACTTCTGGGAGAAAGGACCACTGTTTGTCAGGGAGTTACGGGATTTATATCCGGAACCAAGGCCGCATTTCTCCACCCTTTCCACGCAGGTTCGGACGCTTCAAGAAGAAGGCTTCGTTGATCATAAGTCCTATGGCCCCACCTATCAGTATTTCGCCAAAGTGACCAAGGAAGAGTACAAGCAGCGCTCGCTCATCGGCCTTATTGACAAGTATTTTGACAATTCGTACCTAAGTGCCGTGTCAGCGCTGGTAAAAGAGGAGAAGATTAGCGTTGAGGAGCTGAAAGAACTCATCAATCTGATTGAAAAGCAATGACGGCGTTCCTTTTATATGAAGGTAAAGTGGCGCTGGCGCTGCTGGTTTTCTACCTATTCTACCGTTTTCTTCTCAAAAAGGAGACGTTCCACCGCTTTAACCGGGTGGTGCTGGTGGGGACGGCGGTGCTGTCTTTTCTGCTTCCACTTTGCATCATCACAATCCACAGGCCGATGGAAACAGCCAGGACGGCATCTGGGCAGATGATTGTTTCAGGATTGCCGGAAATGGAACCTGCGCCGGTGGTTGAGGCATCTGAGCCTTGGTGGCCGATGGCACTCACCATCCTTTTCTGGGCAGGCGTTGTCTTCGTCTTGGCACGGGTACTCATATCCATCCTTTCCATCGTCCGGATTATCCGCCAGGGAGAACTGGTCCGCAAAGAGGACGGCTGCTGCATCATCGTTACGGAGCGGGATATCGACCCTTTCAGTTGGATGAAATACATCGTCCTTTCCCGGAAAGACTGGGTGCTTCCGCACGACTCCATCCTGGCGCACGAGAAGGCGCACATCGCAAACGGGCACTCTATGGAAGTGCTGCTGGTAGATGTCTTATCGGCCATCCAGTGGTTCAATCCGGCTATCTGGATGCTCAGGGCAGACCTCAAGGAGCTCCATGAATATGAGGCCGATGACGCGGTTCTCCGCGCAGGCGCCAATATCAAGGAATATCAGTATCTGCTTATAAGAAAAGCTGTCGGCAAGAGCGGCTACTCAGTTGCCAACAGCTTTAATCACAGTATCCTTAAAAATCGTATTACTATGATGTCAAAAACCAAATCCCCTCTCGCGAGAGGGCTGCGGGTGCTCTGGATGCTCCCGCTCGTGTGCTTAGGGCTTGGCCTGCAAGCCCGGACTGTCTATGTCCCAACGGACAAAGATAGTGAAAAAATTATTTCAGACGAAAACTCCAACCATGTCCTTCCCGAAGTGATAGTGGTTAAATATGCTCCGACCGATGTTAAACCGGAGGATATTATACACGTAAGTGACTTGGAGAATTTTAAGGCTATCGGCGAAAACAATTTTGATATTGCTCCTGTCTGCAGCGAAAACTTTGTGCTTTGGCTGAACAGCCGCCTGTATTATCCGGCAGATTGCCTCTATGAGGGGACCATACTCGCCATGTTTGAAGTGGGGACTGACGGAAAAGTCCGTGAAGTAAAAATCGCCGTCGGCATCTGCGATGAATTGAATGAAACGGTTGCCAAACTTATCGGCAAATCGCCATTATGGACTCCTGCGCAGAAGGATGGCCAGCCCGTTGCAACCATCCTGTTCCAACCTGTTGTGTTCAAGATTCGCACATCGTCAACGGCGGCTTCCATAGTGGTATTGAACATTCAGGCCGATGGGTCCATTGAATCCGGAGGCAAGGTTTATACCGCCAAGCAGCTGAAAGACCTTATTCCGCCTCACAAGGCGGGAGAGCCGCAGACAACGGTTCAGATTATTGCCGCAGACCATGTGCGGATGGGCGCTATTGAGGACATAAAGCTCGAACTTCGCAAACTGGGCTCTCTGAAAGTCCAATATATGTCGGCATCCGGGCAGGATGGAGTAACACGCCACATGCCGCCGTTTCCCAAGGCTGACAAGGCTAAGAAGTCGGACGTTCCAGAATTAATAATGCCAAACATGAAAAGGGAAAACGTTTTTATTGTTCGCATTAACTCTGCCGACAAGATTTTCTATGGGGATAAACCCCGTCAGGACGATGAGGAGATGCTCCGGGTGGGCAAAGATTTTCTTAGAAAACGCGGGAAAGACGCCTGTTTCACCCTAACAGTGTACCGGGGGACCAGCTATGGCGCTTATACGCACATGCAGTCCCTACTGTGGAAGGTATATGAAGAGGTTCGGGATGAGAAAGCGCACGAGGTCTATGGAAAAGCTCTCACGGAATTGTCCGAAGATGAGCTGCAGAATATCTATAAAATGATTCCGATAGGCATTTTTGAAGCGAGTCCTAAAGGCTGAAATGGGCTCAATCAGCGCGAGATATGGGGTGACTGACCTTGCAAAGATTTGCAAAAGAAAAGAATGAGCCATACCTTTGCGATTATGGAAGAAAGAAACGACATAGTCATCTATCAGTCCGAGGACGGACTGGTGAAAATGGAGGCCATGGTTGACCCGGTCAATGAAACGATTTGGGCCAGCCAGAAGGCGATTGCATCACTATTTGCGTGTACAAAACAGAACGTTTCTTACCACATGGGAAAAATCTTTGCCAGTGGTGAGCTGGACCGCACTGCGGTTGTCAAAGAAATTTTGA
>CADBYQ010000220.1 GCA_902798865.1 Pseudoselenomonas ruminantium
GAAAAGCGGAAGGTCAGAGGCAGGCTGGCGACAAATTTCAGATAGGCAGCCTGTTTTTCCTTATCCAATTTCGCCAAAGCATGGGCGGTAACATCACCGCCGTTTTGGAGCCAGAGGGTATCCCGGCAGTCGGAGGCGAAATAATCCAGCATCATCTGCTCATGGTTTCCGCGCAGCATGATGATGTTTTTTTCTTCATGGTGCGTATACATCCAATCCAACGCCTCCATGGAGCGGAGTCCCCGGTCAATGTAATCGCCAAGGAAAATCAGCAGATCCTGCTGTGGGTCGAACTGGACTTGTCGATATAAGGATAGAAATTTTTTCCATTTGCCGTGAATATCGCCTACGGCCAAGATTCTTTTGTACATCGTGATTCCTCCCATAAGTTTTTTATCGGTTGGTTATAGCGTAGCAGAAAAAAAGTTTTGTACGGCAGGATATTGCCGTGCTCTGTCAAATTTGACAGAGGGGACAAGATTACCTCTCGTGGCAGAAAAATTTTCGGGTACAATAGTGTCAGTGAAAGCGAACGGGAGGTAAAGAAATGATTGAGCAGCTATATGTATGGGAAGAAAAAATCCGCAATGAGGACAACAGCTTACGGCAGCGAAACATTCTGTTGAATTTGCTGGAAAAGTTGCAGATGGTCAATCTGAATATCTATGATAATCACAGCCTCCACAGGATTGTGGCTTTTGAAAGCCGCCGGGATGATGAATATATGCCGCAATACGAACTGGTTATGGAAAAACGGCGTTTGCGCAATCGGATTGTCCGTATATTGCAGAAACAATATAGCCTATATATCCTGCCGGATAATAAGGGAAAATCGGTTTGCGATGCCCGGACAGTGGAGGAACTGCAGAGCAGGGCGGCCATGGGCGATGAAAAGGCGTTGTATGATTTAGGCTTGCATACGGCCTGTGGCAGCAAGGATGAGCCGGCAGATTTTGCTAAGGCTGGGGACTATTTTAGACAATCTGCGGCACTTGGCTATGCCCCGGCCATGTCCCGGATAGGGGATTTATATTATAATGGAGATGGTCTGGTGCAGGATGACGAACTGGCACTGCAATGGTATGAAAAAGCAGCTCGTCAGGACTTTCATATGGCGATGATGCAGGCAGGACGGATGTACTATTTAGGCAGGGGAACCGAACAGAACTTTGCCCGGGCGATGGAGTTATTTTACGCCGTGGCAACGGTGCGGGAAAATTTTTTCATGGTGTGGCGCTATAACAGTCTGGCGCGGCAATATGTGGGGCAGATGTACGAGCGGGGCGAGGGCGTGCCGCAGGATATGGAGGAGGCCCTGCATTGGTACAGCCTGGCGGCAGAGGATGAACGCAACCATGAGGCAGCGACTCGTGTGCATGATTTGCTGAACAGGCAGAAGAATATATTTCCTGTGATACATTACCCAAAAGACGCTTAAGGGAGGACCTGGACCTGATAGCGATAGTGGATTATAAGAACAAGGATTAAGGGGAGGAATTTACAATGAGTAGTTTATTTCCACATGGCAATACCAGCTGCACGAAAGATACGAATACCTGCGGGACCTGCGTGTATTGGAGCGGCAGACGCAACGTCCTGGGCGAGCTGGTCGAGTATGACGTTTACGAAAGTGCGCGCTGCAACAATGTGCAGTCCCCGGCTTACCAGCATGAAGTGTCGGCAAGCCATTGCTGTTCGATGAAGGAGAGTTTTTAAGCATGAAAAGAGGAGGCCTGTCAAATTTGACAGACCTCCTCTTTTTGTATCTCCTCTCGTCATTTCCCTATGCTATGCTTATATCAACAGGAAAACAAGAAGCTGCTAATTAAGGAGGCGCTGCGATATGGATAGGGATAACAGTAAATGGGAAGCATTGCACAAGGATATCGATGTGATGCTGAAAACTTATGAATGGCTTTTTAAGGATCAGCCGGATGAGACATGGGATATGCGCAATGATTTGCAGGCATTTATGTTTTGCCTGATTGGCGGCGAGGAAGAGGTTTCGGAAAAGCAGGTGAAATTTGTTAATTACTGCATGGACCTGAATCTTTCGGTGGTGGGTATACGGGATATCGTGGAGCGGGTTCGTGGATTGGAAATTGAAAAAAAGCTGCCCAAAACATTTTTTTCACTGAAAGACCAAAAAGAAGAACAGGTATTGATTAGCTGGTATATTGATGTGGTGCAGAAGATTGGCTGCCAGTATTTTGTCGATTTTCCGCAGGCGGCGTATTTATCCCATAAGCTGTTTGTCAGCTATGTGGTTATGTTGAATAATTACGAAAAAAATTGCACGGGCAAGATTACGCATCCCTGTGAGCGGATGTCCTATCATATGCCGCAGCCACCGCAAAAACGAGAGGAAGGGGAAAGTCTGGATGATATGCTGGCGCAGCTCAATGAATTAATCGGCCTGCAGTCGATGAAAAAGGAAGTTGGCTCGCTGATTAATTTCATCCGGGTGCAGAACAAACGGAAGGAAAATGGCATGATTTTGTCCCCGCTGTCTCTGCATCTGGTGTTCTCCGGCAATCCCGGGACGGGCAAGACTACGGTGGCAAGGCTTTTGTCGAAAATTTATTGCAAGCTTGGGGTTATCTCCGAGGGGCATCTGAAGGAGGTCGATCGTTCGGATCTTGTTGGTGCCTATGTAGGGCAGACGGCGCCGAAGGTCCAGGCGGTTATTGAGGAAGCACTGGGCGGAATCCTCTTTATCGATGAGGCCTACAGTCTGGTGGTCGACAAGGGGGGCAGTGATTATGGCAAGGAAGCCATTGAAATCCTGCTCAAGGCGATGGAAGACCATCGCGATGATCTGGTGGTCATTGTAGCCGGATATCCGGATTTGATGGAGCAGTTCCTGGCCTCCAGTCCCGGTCTGCGTTCCCGTTTCAATCGCTTCATTAACTTTGCGGATTATAAACCAAGGGAAATGGCGGATATTTTTGTCAGCATGTGCCAAAAGCAGGGGTATACCTGTGGCATGGGTGTTGAGGAGCATGTATATCAATTCTTTTTGGAGCGCTATAATTCGCGGGACAGGAATTTTGCCAATGCCCGTGATGTGCGTAATTTCTTTGAACTGGCACTTAGCAATCAGGCAAATCGGCTTGCCACGGATAATGACCTGACCCGGGAAGAACTGGAGACTTTGGAGATTGCAGATGTAGCCGATATTCAGCTGGGGTAACGGAGAAAGCGAACGGAGGGAAACAGGATGAGCGATGACAAGCGGATACCGGTAGAGGAAGATGGCGATATTTCCCGTTATCAGAGGTTTTCAGCGGATAAGCTGGATGTGTTGGCTTCGGTAATGAAAGCGGCGCGGTCTGTTCAGGGAGATGCGGGCATTGGTGAAGCGGAAGAAAAAATCAAGAAAATGAACGAAGGGACTGAACTGCTGAAAAAAGTACGGATAGCGATGCAGAATGAAGATTATCGCGAGGCGTACAGGTACTGCGAGGAAGGCTTGCAGCTGAAGCGGGAACAGCAATATCATATGTTCTGGACGT
>CADBYQ010000221.1 GCA_902798865.1 Pseudoselenomonas ruminantium
CTATTTTTGCCAGATGAACTTCTCAAGAACTACGCTGACGCACCAGAAGAACTATCAGAAGACGATAAAGCGCTAGTCGCAGCATATCATGCTGTCTACCACAATGTGGTCGAAGAAATTTAAAATGCTAAATTTTTTCGACCCTGTCAAGTAAAAGTACTTGCACCCCCCCGCTTTTTGTGCTAAAATACCATTATTGTGTGTTAGGAGCGAGTTGCTCCCACAGGTTAAGGAGGTGTAACACATGGCAAGTGTTTGCGAAATCTGCGCTAAAGGCGAACTGTCTGGCAACAATGTCAGCCATTCCCATCTGAAGACGAGACGCACTTGGAAGCCGAACATCCAGCGTGTACGCGCTGTTGTTGAAGGCGAAGTGAAACGTGTCAACGTCTGCACGCGTTGCCTGCGTTCTGGTAAGGTTCAGCGTGCCCTTTAATTTGCGCATAAATATCACCAAAAGCTGATATATCATAAAATAACCCTATCGCAGTTGCGGTAGGGTTATTTTATATGCTACACTAAAGGGAACGAACAACGTCTTGCTATGGAGGTAAATCCAATGGCTTTACCATACAATATTATTGATTTTGATATGCAGATTGGAAAGAACAAACCGGAAACCATCCGTCATCCGGACAACTACTGCCCATTCTGCCACCCGGAGGAACTGACGGATATCATCGACAAGGATGGTCCGATTATCCTGCTGCGCAATAAATATAACGTCCTGTCCGGTACGGAACAGTTCGTCCTGATTGAAACGGATATCTGCCACAGCGACATGCCGGACTACTCTGCCGCCCATATGGAACGCCTGCTGCGCTTCGGCCTGCACCATTGGCAGCGGCTCCTGCAATCCGGCCAATATGATGATGTGGTGTTCTTCAAGAACTATGGCCCGCTATCCGGTGGAACCATCCGCCATCCACATATGCAGATTGTGGCCTTCCCTCACCTGGAACAGCCCTTGAGCGCCCTGCCGGAGGAATTTGCCGGGGAAATCATCACCTGTCAAAACGGCGTGGAATTCAACATCTCCACCACTCCCCGAATCGGATTCTGGGAACTCAATATCATCCCTGCCGAAATCGAAAGCCCTGCTGCCATATCGGCTTTGGCAAAATTCCTGCAAATTGGCACCGATTATTTCATCCGTCATTTTCATCAAGGACGGATACAAAGCTACAATATCTTCTTCTACCAGCTAACGGGCCAAGTTTATGCCAAAATCATGCCCCGTTTTGCCACACCGCCGCTCTATGTCGGTTATGGCATTCATGTATGTCCCACCAACATCCCAGAGGCTGTAGCCGAAATCAAGCAGCTTTATTTTTCCACATAAGCAAAAAAATGTCATCTGACCGATCAAATTGACCGTCAGATGACATTTTCTTATGCTTCTTTTTTGTCGAAAGGTACGTGATTGAGGATAAGGTCCGGATTGTTGTCGGTAATCCAGCCCAAAGCCCATTCGTTGTTGACGAGCAGCACCGGGTTATTGTGGCGGTCGTAGACGAACATACCGCGGTCAGCGCCTTTAAGTTCTGCCGGCGTTACCTCATGACCGTCTTCAAAGGCCATCCAACGTGCAACTTCATAGGGCTGCATATTCATCTCGATATCTACGTTATACTCGTTCTTGAGACGGTATTCGAGCACTTCAAACTGCAGGGTGCCGACAGTGCCGACAATGTAGGATTCCGTACCAGCGCCGGCCTGCTGGAACAGCTGAATCGCACCTTCCTGCGTCAACTGCTCAATGCCCTTGACAAACTGCTTGCGCTTCATCGTGTCCTTGGCCTGTACACGGGCAAATTTTTCTGGCGGGAATACCGGGAAATCGGCATATTTGAACTTATGGCTGGCATCGCAGACCGTATCGCCAATACCGAACACGCCCGGGTCAAAAAGACCGACGATATCGCCGGGATATGCCGTGTCGATAATCTGTCTGTCCTGCGCCAGGAACTGTTGGGGCTGTGCCAATTTGAGCATCTTGCCCGTGCGTTCATGCCAAACTTCCATATTGCGCTCGAATTTGCCGGAGCAAATGCGGATAAAGGCCAGACGGTCACGATGTGCCGGATTCATGTTCGCCTGAATCTTGAAGACAAAGCCAGAGAACTTTTCATCGTTGGCGGCAATCAGACCTTCTGAGGATTTGCGTGGCTGCGGCGTCGGCGCCATTTCAATATAGCCTTCCAGGAAGTCCTGCACGCCGAAGTTGGTCATAGCCGAACCAAAGAACATCGGCGTCAATTCTCCCTCGTTGACCTTGGCCATGTCAAATTCTTCGCCAGCTTCGTTCAAGAGTTCCAAGTCCTCCTGCAAAGCTTCCCAAACGTCCTCGCCAACGCGCTCAATAACCTGCGGGTCGTCCGGCTCAAATACATCGGCTACGCGGGCTTCCTGACCATGGGTGGTATCAGCGGCAAAGAGCAGCACCTTGTCGTTGCGGCGGTCATACACGCCCATATACTGCCCGTCCTGACCAATCGGCCAGTTCATGGGATAAGAGCGAATGCCCAGCACGTTTTCGATTTCATCCATCAGGTCAATCGGCGCCTTGCCGAAATGGTCAAGCTTGTTGACAAAGGTAAAGATAGGAATACCACGCTGTTTGCAGACCTTAAAGAGCTTTTTCGTCTGCGCCTCGACGCCCTTGGCTACGTCGATAACCATGACGGCGCTGTCCACAGCCATCAAGGTGCGGTAGGTATCTTCACTGAAGTCCTGATGGCCCGGCGTATCGAGAATGTTGATGCGGCAGCCATCATAGTCAAACTGCAATACGGACGAAGTTACGGAGATACCGCGCTGTTTTTCAATTTCCATCCAGTCGGACACCGCATGACGCTGGGTCTTACGGGATTTGATGGAACCGGCCAGATGAATGGCACCACCATAGAGCAAAAGTTTTTCCGTCAGCGTCGTCTTACCAGCATCCGGGTGGGAAATGATGGCAAAGGTACGACGCTTTTCAATTTCTTTATCAAGTTCTGCGCTTAAAGCTGACAAAATAAATCCTCCAGTTGTTATATAGTGTTGATTCGAACTCACATGACATCCATTTTACCACAAAATAAGAAGGGAATACAAGGAAATTGGCACAGGAGTCAGCCAAAAGTCAGTTGTCCGTCACGACCAACCGCGCAAATATCCGTTTTGGACGAATGGCCAGGCTTCGCGGCTCTGTCGATATAAAAGCCATTCGGATTGGTCATGAATCGCCAGTATTGCTGTTCAGCAGGCGAAACCGCAATCGTATGCATAAAGGTATAGGGAAGAGTTGCCACATGATGTGCCTTTCCCTTTTCCACCTTCAGCACCAGCGTCTGCCTGTTTCCCTCTGTGGTCTGACCGTCAATATAAAGATAATTGACCTTGTTCGCCATATGCACCAATACCGGCTGCAATTTCGTAATGGGCGTATCGAAAACGGTCTTTTTGCCGTTTAACGT
>CADBYQ010000222.1 GCA_902798865.1 Pseudoselenomonas ruminantium
GATTTACTGCCGCACAAGCTCATTGAGCCGGTACTCGATGCAGCTTTCCTCGAAATGGATAAGCCGGTGCATCAGATAACGGTGGAAGAACGCCACCGTTTGGGACAGACTTTGCAGCATTTGCCGCTGACCATCACGAAAGCCAGACCAATAGCGGAGGCCATCGTGACGGCGGGGGGCATTTCCGTCAAGGAGATAAATCCCAAGACCATGGAATCAAAACTCGTCAAAGGCTTGTACTTTGCCGGCGAAGTGGTGGATGTAGACGCTTATACCGGCGGCTACAATCTGCAGGCAGCGTTTTCCATGGGAGCAGCTGCCGGCAACTGGAGTGTGTGGAACGATTAATCATATATACCTATAAACAAAGGGGTTGTCTGAATGGAAAAAATCCAGATTGAAAAAGCCCGTCAGGGCCTGCAAGGCGAAATCGTAATACCCGGTGACAAGTCTATTTCCCACCGCAGTGTCATGTTCTCTGCGCTAGGGGATACGCCGGTACGCATTAAGAACTTCCTGCACGCACAGGACTGTATGTCCACGGCAGCCTGCATGGAGGCTCTTGGTGCCCAGGTGGAGTTTATCAGCGATACGGAGCTTATCGTCACAGGTAACGGCCTGCATGGCCTCAAAGAACCGGCAACGATTCTGGATGCGGGCAATTCCGGCACAACCTTACGCCTTTTGATGGGGATTTTAGCCGCCCAGCCCTTCCTGTCCACCTTCACGGGGGATGCTTCCCTGCACAAACGCCCCATGGGACGAGTAATCAAGCCATTATCGCAGATGGGCGCACAGATTTATGGCCGCGAAAACAATGCCAAGCTGCCGATTACGGTCGTACCTGCCAAGAAAAAACTCACGGGTATGCACTATGACAGCCCTGTGGCTAGTGCGCAGGTAAAATCGGCCATTTTGCTGGCTGGCATGTTTGCCGAAGGCGAAACAACAGTCAATGAACCGTTTGTATCGCGTGACCATACGGAACAGATGCTTTCAGCTTTTGGTGTGCAGCTGAAACGTGAAGGTACGGTCGTAACCATTCAGCCGGTTGAAAAATTCACCGCTCCGCAGGAAATTGAAGTTCCCGGCGATATCAGTTCTGCCGCTTACTGGCTTGTTGCCGGCAGCATCGTGCCCGGCAGCAAACTGCTCTTGAAGAACGTTGGTATTAATCCTACGCGTACAGGAATTCTCGATGTGCTAAAAGACATGGGCGCAAAGATTACCCTGCAGAACGAACGCACAAGCGGCGGGGAAGCCGCAGCGGATATGCTGGTGGAATACAGTGAGCTGCATGGTGTGTCCTTTGGTGCCGAAATCATGCCGCGCCTGATTGATGAAATCCCCATTATTGCCGTGGCAGCCCTTTGTGCCAAGGGCGATACCGTGATTACGGGGGCTGGCGAACTGCGCGTCAAGGAAACGGACCGCCTGATGGCCATTGCCAAGGAATTCAACAAAATTGCTCCCGGCGTAATTGAGGAAAAAGAGGACGGGCTGATTATCCACGGCAATGCAAAGCTAAAAGATGCCACGGCCTTTTCCTATGATGACCATCGTATTGCCATGTCGCTTGCCATTTTGGGCACAGCAGGCAATGGGGTAGAGATTGAAAATCCCGCATGCGTCAATATATCCTATCCCGAATTTTATCAGACTTTGGAGGAAGTACAGAAATGAAAAATTTAGTAGTAGCAATCGACGGCCCTGCCGGAGCAGGCAAGAGTACGGTGGCACAGCTGGCCGCCAAGAAACTTGGTTACACTTACATTGATACGGGTGCCATGTACCGCGCTGTGGCCTGGAAAACACTCCAGCAGCACAAAGACGTTACGGACGAATTGATTTTGGACGTGGTTAAGGATATCGACGTTGACCTGCAGTATAAGGATGGCAAGACCACAGTAGCCGTAGACGGTACCGATGTGACGGGCGAAATCCGCACGCCGGAAGTCAGCGCCATTGTATCGCAGGTAGCTGCCCTTGGCCCTGTCCGCGAAAAGATGGTTGACCTGCAGCGCAAGATGGGTGAGCGGGGCAGCGTGCTGATGGACGGCCGCGATATCGCCACCAATGTTCTGCCTAATGCAGATGTCAAGATTTTCCTGACGGCCTCCATTGAGGAACGTGCCCGCCGCCGTCACAAGGAACTTACGGAAAAGGGTTATGCGATTGATATGGAGCAGATGAAAGCCGATATCGCTGCCCGCGATAAGGCCGACAGCGAACGGGAAATCTCGCCGCTGGTACAGGCTGCAGACGCTACGCTTCTCGATACCACGGGCCTGTCCATTGATGAAGTAGTTGACCGTATCCTCGCTATGTGTCAGTGAGGTGCTCCATGTTATACAGTTTATTGCAGCTTATCTTCAGCATTTTCTTCAAACTCTTTTTCCGCGCAGAAATCTATGGCCGGGAAAATATGCCTAAAAACGGCGCTGTAATTCTGGCCGCCAACCATATGAGCAACTGGGACCCGCCGTTTGTGGCTACCTTCCTGCATCGTCCGGTCAGCTATATGGCCAAGGTTGAACTCTTTAAGAACCCCATCTTTGGCCGGGCAATCACCGCCTGCCATGCTTTCCCCGTAAAGCGTGGGGCTGCCGATAGAGGGGCTATCAAAGCAGCCTTGCAGGTACTCAAAGAAGGCCGCTGTCTGGGGCTGTTCCCCGAAGGAACCCGCAGCCGTACCGGCAAAATGGGCAAAGCGGAAGCCGGCGTGGGGCTGATTGCCGCCATGAGTGGTGCGCCCATCGTGCCTGCGGCCATTATCGGCACGGATAAGATTTTTGCCAATGGCGGACATTTTCCAAAACTCAAGGTTATCTATGGTGAACCCATGCAGTTCACCGGCGACCATAAGGATAAAGAGGCTCTGGCAGAATTTTCCCAGCAGGTAATGGATAAGATTGCTGCCATCAAGGCTGAATATCAAGGTTAAACAAATGAGGTGATACGGATGATTTTGCAGGCAGTAGTAACGAAGTACATTCCCACCAATGCGTATTTCTATATCGACGATACGACTAAGCATGGTTTTCTGATTGACCCCGGCGCGCAGGCGGATAAACTCAAGCAGATTGCAGAAGAAAAAGGCTTTGTTATTGAAAAGATTCTTCTGACCCACGGCCATTTTGACCATATCGGTGCAGTAAGTGAGCTGCAAAAAACCTGGAATGCAGAGGTATGTATGCACGAAAATGGCAAAGACTATGCCGAAAATCCTGCCTGGAATCTTTCGATTCAAACCGGGCAGGGGATTGTTCTTGAAAATGTTACTTATCTTCCTGATAATGCCATGATCACCTTAGATGCCAATCCTGAGCACAAGCTTCAGCTTATCGCCGTTCCCGGTCATACTTCGGACGGTTGTACCTATTACAGCGAAAAAGACGGCGTGGCGTTTGTTGGCGACAGCGTATTCTACGAAAGCTATGGACGTACCGATATGCCC
>CADBYQ010000223.1 GCA_902798865.1 Pseudoselenomonas ruminantium
GCTTCTGCTGACTTGCCGACTGCTGAGCCTTCTGCTGCTGCCCCTTCACCCGCTGCAGATGCTCAGGATTATCCTTGAGCATGACGGCCTGCAAGGTCTTGACCATCATCACACGGCTTTGCTCCACTGCTGTACCGAGGTGCTGCACGCCCTGCATTTCCCGATTGTACAGGTTCTCCATCGCCTCATCGGCATTCGTCAGGGAACGGTACCCCACCAAACTGATGACCACCATAGCCACAGCTGCCACGCCTACAATCAGCAGCAGTTTAACATTCATTTTGATGTTGTCAAACATGCAAAAATCCCCCCTTTTTTTCCTTACACTAAAAATAGTAAGCAAAAAGTCAGACAACTTCTCGCTTACTGCTTTTATTCGCCAAAAATTTTATTCTCCCTGCAAAAGCTCGATAAATTTTCGTGCCGCCTGGGATAGATGCTTGTTCTTACCATAGGCCGCTACAAGCTGACGGTCATCCACCTGTTCCTCCAGTTGGAAGAAACAGGGCGGCTCCGACCAGCGCCCCTTATGCACCACCATATCGGTAACGAGCGTTGCGCCCATACCGGCGGCACAGAGTTCAGCGGCATCCACGATGCTGTTGGCCTCAAAGACCACATCCGGACGGCACTGTGTCTCCACGCACAAGTCACTGAAAATCCGCGACATCCTCCGGCTTTCCTGCAAGCAGATAAAGGGCTGCCCATGCATGCGCGCAAAGGACATTTTAGGATAAGGCGTTCCCGGTATATGGTTGTATCCTTGCGCAAAGGGATGCGTTGCCGGCAGGGCCAGCAGCGTCTTTTCCGTCAGCAAAGGAATGCGCTCAAAATTATTCTCCAGGGGCTCGTAAATCAGCGCAAAATCCACAGCGCCCTCGGCCACTACCTGCTTCAACTCATAAACACTGTGTTCTTTTACCATGAGCCGGATGCCCGGATAACGGCGGTGAAATTCGATAATGGGCTGGGTCAGATAGCAGGTTGACCGCGTGCGGGAGCTGCCGATAATGAGCGTTCCCGATTTCATCCCCGTAAGGTCAGCCGTCTCCTGCACGAGTTCATGATAAATCCGCTGCATTTCCCTGGCCTTACGCACATAGATTTCGCCCGCCGCCGTGAGCTGCAAGGGCGTCTGACTGCGGTCAAAGAGCGGCATCCCGATTTCCCCTTCAATCTTCTTTATCGACTGGGAAAGCGACGGCTGCGACACAAAGAGTTTTTTCGCTGCCGCAGAAAATGTGCCGTCACTGGCTGCCTGCAAAACATATTTCCATTCATGTTCATCAATCACTGCAAACTCCCCTTATCTTCCCTATATTTTCTCATCCCATATCTATTTTACCGCTAAAAAAGAAACGAGGCAAATGACGGTTGCGAAAAACGTCATTTGCCTCGCTATGGTAAAAAGTTTAGCCCACTAATTCATAACCGGCTTCGGTGATGACCTGCGCAAACTCCGTCTGCGGGATTTCCCGCTCGGCAGTCACTTTGGCGGTGCCGGCTTCAAGATTTACTTCTACAGCCGTAACGCCGTCCATTTTAGAAAGCGCATCGTTAACGTGTTTCTGGCAGTGAGCACACATCATACCTTCGATTTTGAGTTCTGTTTGCATTGTAATTTCTTCCTTTCCGACAGATAGCTGTCCTTCCTGTTGATGGATATCCTTAGCAATCATGGCCGCCTGTTCCGGCTTAAACGCACACAGCCGCAGGGCATTCATGACCACACATACACTGGATAAACTCATGGCCGCCGCACCAATCATCGGCGACAGCTTGATACCAAAGGCGGGATACAAAAGACCTGCCGCCAGAGGTATGCCAATAATATTGTAAATAAAGGCCCAAAAGAGATTTTCCTTGATATTGCGCAGTACGGCTTTGGATAATTTTATCGCACTTACGGCGTCCATAAGATTGCTGCGCACGAGCACTTCATCGGCGCTTTCCATAGCCACATCCGTGCCGGCTCCAATCGCCATGCCCAAATCCGCCTGCACCAGCGCCGGCGCATCGTTAATGCCATCGCCAATCATGGCGACCTTATGGCCCTGTGCCTGCAATTCGGCAATGTGCTCTGCCTTCCTAGCAGGCAGGACACCGGCAATGGCTTTCGTCAGCCCCAGACGGCGGCGCACGGCTTCGGCTGTGCGCTCGTTATCGCCGGTCAGCATAATGACATCCAGCCCCATCGCCGAAAAAGCCTGAATCGCCGCCCGGCTGGATTCTTTTTCCTTATCGGCCACAGCGATAATCCCGGCGATCTGTCCATCCTGCGCAAAGAGCAGCGGTGTCTTGCCTTCATCGGCCAGCCTTGCCAAATCCTTGCGGTACTCGGCAACCGCTATACCCTGTGTTTCCATAAACGCTTCATTACCGGCAAGGCAGGCCGAGCCCTGCACCTGCCCCTGCACCCCCTGTCCGATAACGGCCTGGAAGCCATCGACCTGCACCGGCGAGATTTTCTTTTCCTGCGCACAAGCCAGCACTGCATCGGCCAGCGGATGTTCGCTCATCTTCTCCAAACCAGCGGCCAAAGCCAGCAAATCCGCTTCCGCCAGCGTTAGCGGCAGTACATCCGTAACCACGGGCTTGCCTGCGGTAATCGTGCCGGTTTTATCCATGACCACGGTATCCACCGCCTGCGCGATTTCCAAGGCTTCGCCGGACTTAATGAGAATGCCGTTTTCCGCCCCCTTGCCAGTTCCGACCATAATGGCTACGGGCGTAGCCAGTCCTAAGGCACAGGGACAGGAGATAACCAAAATGGATATGGCAATGGAAAAGCAGCACCATCAGGGCCGCAAGAACCCTGAACAGGTCAAGCCCTGCGGCACGTCGCGATATCTTTTCCTTGTCGATAATCATTGCCAGCTATTTCATCAATTACTCAATCAATGTTTGAATTTGCCCCATCGGCATTAGCAAAAACTTCTACAAGCCGTTTCAATTCTTCTGGCGTGAGGCCCGTAAAATTCGAAATCATTTCCAGTTGTTCCTGTGACAAACCTTCCAAAAGCTTGTCAAAACCGGATGTGGGCATCCAGATATTTGACCAGCAGGTGTATGTTACTTCCTGCTCCATAATCGTACTGGACTTGGTCTCTCCCTCGTCGCAGTCCTCGGTCAATTCATCGTCTCCTGCAAGGACACCAAACTTTTCCTGGAAAGACTTGAACAACTCCTGCTGTTCCGGAGTCAAATTTTTCGGATCCAAATCCTTTATGGCATCAGCAACGCTTGCGCTGCTGTTCGTCTTGTCGGTACCATCTTTGCTCGTGCTTGAGTTCGTTTCTTTTTTCGCACTCGAACTGGACAGATCCTGACCAGCGCTGGAATCGGGCAGTTCCTGAATTTCTGTATCGCTGGATGTGGAACTGTCGCAGCCGACCATGGCAAATGCCGCCACAAATGCAAAAATAAGAGCTTTCAGT
>CADBYQ010000224.1 GCA_902798865.1 Pseudoselenomonas ruminantium
TAATCCAGTAAGATTCCTTGAAGAAGACAAGGTAGATAGGTTGGGAGTGGAAGTGCCGTAAGGCATGCAGCGGACCAATACTAATAAATCGAGGGCTTAACTTTTGCTGGCCTGTCCAAGAATTCGAGCGATAGCGAGAAATGATTGGGAAACAGGCCGCATGCGAAAACGTCCCAAGAATAAAGCCTGAAAGGCGCAGATGATTGGATGACGTTGACCGCCAAGAGCTAAAATGTTCAATACAAAATTTCTTCTGTATAGTTTTGAATGTATATGAAAAGGAGCAGGCTGATGCCTGCTCTTTTTGTTATAAGTTTATTTAATTCTGCGTAAGAATGCCTGAATCTTTTCAATGGATTTCTCATTATTTTCCTCCAGACTGCTGGATACATCTACAGCATAAGGGTGCAGGAGTTTGTTTACCTGTTTGACATTGTCGCGGCTGATACCGCCGGCAACCAAGACAGATTTATGAAGCTGGCTGATATCGCGGGCAGCTTTTTTCCAATCAAAACATTGACCGGTGCCACCAGGTAGCGCAGGTGTACCTGCGTCCAGCAGAATCATTTCGGATGGGTAATCGTTTGCCTCAGCGACGGAAAATTTGTCGTTATAGCTATATGCCTTGATAACGGGACAGATTACCTGACGAGCATATTCAGCGCTTTCCTGCCCATGCAGCTGAACATAGTCCAAGCCTACAGTGGCAGCGATTTCATTGACAACATGCAGGTCTTCATTGACGAATACACCTACAGTTCGGGCTGTCTTTATCTGTTTACTGATTACGGCAGCTTTTTCAGGTGGGATATAGCGATGGCTTTTTTTGTAAAAGACAAAACCAATAAAATCGGCCCCGGCTTCTTCGGCAATTTTAGCTGTAAACAAATCTTTTATTCCACATATTTTGGCTCTCATGTATACACTCCTTAAAAAAACAGTCAATATGTTATAGGAAAATGTTATAATTACATTGGATAATTCATATATTACAACCTTATGTCCGTAATGTCAAGACATTCGCAACAGAATGCCGAGTGATATGTGTATATTTGTTAACAATAAGCAAATAAAAAAGAGGTTCGAAATTCGAACCTCTCTTTATTTGCTGTACAAAGCAATTATTTTGCGTTGATGAGCTCCAGGATTTCAGCAGCGCGGCCATCGGAACCAAGAACGTCTTTGATCTTGTGTTCAACGAGTTCCTTGATGTAGGAACGGCCATCAGCAACGTACTGACGCGGGTCAAAGTGTTCCGGATGAGCCATGAAGTGCTCACGGATACCAGCCGTAAGAGCCAGACGCAGGTCAGAGTCGATGTTGATCTTGCAAACTGCGGATTTAGCAGCTTTGCGGAGCTGATCTTCAGGAATACCAACAGCATCGTCCAGTTTGCCGCCGTTAGCGTTGATGATCTGAACGTACTTCGGAATAACGGAAGAAGCACCATGGAGAACGATCGGGAACTCAGGAATCTTCTTCTCGATTTCAGCGAGAATGTCGAAACGCAGTTCAGGCGGTACGAGAACGCCGTCAGCGTTGCGCGTGCACTGTTCCGGCTTGAACTTGAATGCACCATGGGAAGTACCGATAGCGATAGCCAGAGAATCTACGCCAGTTTCTCTGACGAATTCTTCAACTTCTTCCGGCTGCGTGTAAGCTGCTTCGTGAGCTGCAACCTTAACATCATCTTCGATACCAGCCAGTTTGCCGAGCTCAGCTTCTACGCAAACACCATGTTCATGTGCGTAAGCAACAACTTCCTGCGTACGTTTGATGTTCTCTTTGAAATCATAGTGAGAACCATCGAACATTACGGAAGTGAAACCGTCATCGATGCAAGCTTTGCAGGTTTCGAAATCTGCGCCATGGTCGAGGTGCAGAGCAACGGGAATGTCGTTAACTTCCAGAGCAGCCTCAACGAGGTGACGGAGATACGGGCCCTTTGCATATTTGCGAGCACCAGCAGATGCCTGCAGGATAACCGGGGAGTTCAGCTCAGCAGCTGCTTCCGTGATACCCTGTACGATTTCCATGTTGTTTACGTTGAAAGCACCGATAGCGTAGCCGCCTTCGTAAGCTTTCTTGAACATTTCTTTAGTTCCAACTAATGGCATTTTTCATTACCCCCTAATGAATCTTGTTCAAAATATTTTGTTGAACCTCGTTTATTATATCATAGAAAATACTTCTCGTGTATAGTTCAAGTGAAAAATTTTTCAAACAATAATAATCGGCTCGTATCGTTTAAAAATCTGTGACAATACGAAGAAAATCTGCTGGCGGCGGGGCTGTAATGCTCAGTTTTTCGCCGGTCATGGGATGTTTGAAACTTAGGCGAAAGGCATGCAGCGCTTGCCGCTGAATATAATCCATATTGCCGCCGTACAGGTCATCGCCTAATAACGGATGGCCAAGGTGTGCCATATGAACGCGGATCTGATGGGTACGTCCCGTTTCCAGTTCCAGTTCGATAAGGGACAGACCATTGCCCTGCTTGATGGTGCGATAGTGTGTACGTGCCGGCTGCCCGTCAGAGGAAACCTTGCGCAGGATGATGCTGGGCAAGGCACGGGCAATAGGGGCGTCAATCAGCCCGTCAGGTGGTGTTAAAGTGCCTTCGATAATCGCCTGATATTCCCGCTTGAAGTTCTTGCAGCCTTTGGGAGAGAGTTGATACTGTATCTGCGGCTCCTTGGCAATCAATAGCAGGCCGCTGGTGTCCCTGTCCAGCCGATGAACGGGATGGAAGGCGTGTGCTTCATTGCTAGAAGCAAAGTAATGAAGCAGGGCATTGCCTACTGTGCCACAGCTTTCTTTGGTCGTGGGATGTACCAGCTGACCTGCAGGCTTGTTGATGACCAGCAGCCATTCATCCTCATAACGGATATCCAGCGGTAAATCCTCAGGCACAATATCCGTGGGCCGCAAAATGTCATAGGTAATGATGTCACCATCTTTGACAGAAGCTTGTGTGGCATTGCAGATAACGCCATTGATGGCGAAAGTGCCGGAATTTTTGATGCGTTTCCAAATGGTATTGGATATGCCTTGGTGAGCTTTCAAAAACGCCCTGACCGGCATAGGGGTCAGGGCGTCAAGCTTTACTTCAATGCGGGTCATTCTTTTAACGTTTCGGGGTTGTCATCTGCTACAGGCTGATGCAACTTACCGATAAGCTGGAAGGACAGTGAGAGAATGATGGCAACTACCGTGGCCAGTGACATGCCCTTGAGCGTGATGGTGCCTAAAGTAATGCTGGCACCGGAAACACCAAGGCCAAGCACGATAGCGGTCAGCATCAGATTCAGCGGATTGTTGTAGTCGATATTGCTTTCCGCCAGTACGCGGATACCGGAAGCGGCAATTACGCCGAACAGTAACAGGGATACACCGCCCATGACCGG
>CADBYQ010000225.1 GCA_902798865.1 Pseudoselenomonas ruminantium
CCAGATACATCTCCCTATGGATCAGGCCGTCTCGTTCCAGTTCCTTGAGCGTCTGGCTCAGTGTTTTGTCTGCTACACTGCCCACATAGCGACGCACCTCATTAAATATTCATGATTATTTTGTCAGATTTCTTAGAACATGAGCGAAATGGATAGCGAAAAATATCACTCCGGCAGCAGTTAGCAGGATGTTTTTCCGCCATAGACCAATCGTAATGTAATACAGCGGCGGCATGGCCACTATGAAAAGCATCATCACAAAGATACTTTGATGTCCGGCAAAATACAGCGCCCAGCCAAAAAAGTTGGCAGCTAAAACAGCCACAACCAGCATAAACAACAGTTTTTCTTTCCATCAGCCCACTGCTTTACGGACAGCCTCCAATACACGATCTGCCTGGAAGGGTTTAACGATAAAGTCACGGGCACCGGCCTGAATAGCTTCGATAACCATTGCCTGCTGACCCATAGCAGAGCACATAACAATCTTAGCGTTAGGATCAATCTTTCTGATTTCCTTAACGGCACTGATACCATCCATCTCCGGCATCGTGATATCCATAGTAACGAGGTCCGGTTTCAGCTCCTGATATTTCTCCAAAGCCTTCATCCCATTTTCTGCCTCGCCTACGACTTCATAGCCATTTTTAGACAGGATGTCTTTAACCATCATTCTCATGAATGCCGCATCATCAACGACCAATACTCTTACTGCCATGTTCCATCTCTCCTCATCTTAAAAAACATCCGACTTGGTTAGCATCGCTTTTATTATATAGGAAAGTCTTGCTTTAGACAAGAACTTCTCTACATGCTAAGGTTATTGCAATTTAGCTGCCCGCTCTGCAGGGCTGGCAATTTCCGTGATACGCACACCGAAATTTTCATCGATAACGACCACTTCGCCTTTGGCCAGGAACTTGCCATTTACATTGATATCTACTGGTTCACCAGCCAGTTTGTCCAATTCTACAATGGAACCATTGGTAAGCTCCAATATTTCCTTGATGGATTTATTGGTTCGGCCAAGTTCCACAGTCACCGACAGGGGAACATCGAGAATCAGACCAATATTTGCATCATTGACCTGTACCGGCTGCGTATTCAAGGGGATAAACTGTGCAGGCTGTACCGGCACATTAGCAGCCATCCCCTGCATAGGCGGCATACCATAACCATACCCACCTGCCGCAGGCGGCGGGGCGGCCATCACCGGCGGTGCCATCTGCTGTGCAGGCGGCGGTGCGGCAGGAGTTGCTGCCGGCGCAGCTGCCGGTGGTGGCGGTGCTGCTGGTGCTGGTGCTGGCGCAGGCTCCGGCTCTGGCTCCTCAGCAGAACCATTGGTCAGTGCCTCAACCATTTCCTTAGCCACTTCTACAGGCAAAATCTGCATGATTTCGCTATCGATCAGACCGTCTACTTCCATACGGAACGATGTACACACAATCGGGTCTGTCTGTCCGAGCACTTCAGAAACTTTATCCTCACTGCCAAAATCAATGAGGTTTACCTTGGGCGGCGAAATATCAATCTTCTTGTTGAACATGGTGGACAAAGATGTTGCCACCGTGCCCATCATCTGATTCATCGATTCGCCTACCGCACTCATGGCGATTTCATTGATTTCCGTATCCGGATTAGTGCCATCGCCTCCCATCATCAAGTCGGCGATAATGGCCGCATCCTGTGCCTGAATGGCCAGAACATTATTGCCATCGATACCAATGGTATACCCCACCTCGACAATCAAATACGGCATGGGGTACTTTTCCTGAATCATGCTCATTGAAGAAACGGAAACCGAAGGCGTGGTAATGTTCACCTTATGCCCGAGCAGTACCGAAAGGGTTGTCGCTGCACTGCCCATAGAGATATTGCCAATCTCTCCCAGAGCATCCTTTTCCACATCCGTGAGTATATCATCAAACTGAGATGAACTACTGTCGGAGCCAGCTGCTTCAGCTGGGGCTTCGGACTCTCCCGCCGGTGCTGGACTGTCGTCTGCCGCGGGTATCCCTCCGCCATTCAGCAGGGCGTCAATCTCCTCTTGCGAGATCATATCGTCACTCATCAGTATTTTCATCTCCTTCACTTATAATTTTGGTGATTTGGACCGCCATTTTCTTGCCCGACTTACCCGGGCGGCTGTAAAATTTTGGCCGCTTGCCTACCAGGCATAACAGATTATCATCCACTCGGGTATCCATTTGCAGGACATCCCCGAATCCCAACGTCAAAAACTCATTGATTGTGAGTTTAAGCTCACCCAATTGGACCACAAAGGGAACCTTGGTTCGCTCAATTTTCTTTTGCAGGAGTTTGACCTGCTCAGGATTATCATCCCTTGATACGGATGAGGCCACCCAGAAGGTAGTCGTGAGTTTTGACATAACTGGCTCAAGTACCAAATAGGGAATACATATATTCATCATCCCCTCAACTTCGCCCACCTTCATCTGAATGGTGACGATAACCACCATATCACTAGGCGGTACGATTTGGGTGAATTGCGGGTTTGATTCCGTTGTCTCCAATGCGGGGAAAAATTCCACCACATTTATCCAAGCTTCCTTCAAATGGCCCAGCGCTGTATTGATAAAGCGCTGTACCACCACTTCCTCAATTTCTGTAAGGACGCGGGGTTTTATTCCCACCCGTCCTTCGCCACCAAACACGCGGTCGATAAAGGCAAAAGCAATCTCCGTATTGATTTCCATAATGATATTGCCTTTTAGCGGTGGCACAGCCACGATGCTGATAACCGATGGATTTGCCAGTGACTGGACAAATTCCTGATAAGTCAGCTGTTCGACGGATGCCACTTCCACATTCACCAGCGTGCGCAGGTGTGTGGATAAATACGTATTCAAGAGCCTGGAAAAGCTCTCGTGCAGCATAAACAGCGTTCGTATCTGATCCTTGGAAAATTTATCTGGACGCTTGAAGTCGTATGTCTTGATTTTCTTTTGTTCTTCATCTGCTTTGACTTCTTCTGCCGATACTGTTCCATCTGACAGTGCAGAAAGCAACTTATCTATCTCAGATTGAGATAGTACTTCATCTGCCAATCTTACGCCCTCCTCCCTGCTAGAATACGAACACTTTTACTGAAGCAGGAAGCTAGTTATATACACATCATACACCGAACCAGGCCCCAGCTTGTTGTTCAGTTCATCCTTAATCTTCTTTTTCAGCTCATCCTGACGGGTTGCATC
>CADBYQ010000226.1 GCA_902798865.1 Pseudoselenomonas ruminantium
CGCCGGCTAAAACGTATGAGGATATTACGACAGTCGTGCCGCTGGAACGTGATGAGGACCAGGCTGTGCAGAGCGTGGTTGTCGTTTCTATGCCTATCGAAGATTTGCGCACGCTGGTAGCGCATGCGGCCGGTTATACGGCGAAGTACAGTCTTGGCTCCATGGTGGGCGAGGGCACGACCTTTGCCAGCGTCCGCAACAAGGCAGCGCGCGTGGCAAAGAACAAGCATCATGTATTGATTCAGGGCGAGGCCGGCACTGGCAAACAGCGCATGGCGCATGGCATTCATCAGGGCAGTCCGCGGGCTGCCGGGCCGTTGATTACCCTGCGCTGCGGCGATACGACACCGGAACTTCTGGAGCAGGAACTCTTCGGTGTGGTGCTGAATTCTGAGGTCAGCCATCAGGGGCGTCTCGAACTGGCCTCGGGTGGTACGTTGTTCCTCGATGAAATTGAAAAAATGCCGAAAAGCATCGCTAAAGAACTGGCAGCAGCTTTGAATAAGGGCAAGGCCTGCCGCGTAGGCGAGCAGGTGGAGCGCAGTATTGATGTGCGCATTATTGCCGCCTGCGACAGCGATTTGAAGCGCCTGACGGAACGCGGCCTGTTTGACCGTGACCTCTATGATGCCCTGTCCAAGAGCATTGTGCGCGTGCCGGCTCTTCGCAGCCGCCGGGAGGATATTCCCAAACTGGCGGCCCATATCATCAGCGAACTGGCGGAGCAGCATCAGATGCAGCCGAAGAAAATCCTGCCGGAAACGGAAGAGGTGCTGCGCAATTACGATTGGCCGGGCAATATCAAGCAGCTACAGAGTGTGCTGGAATATGCCTTCTTTAACACGACGGAGTCGGAGATCAATCCGCATGACATTAGCCTGATGGGGGATGTAAAGCCCGATAACAAGTGGAAAGAGGACAAGGAAGTCTTCGTAAAGGCCTGGCAGGCTGCGGGCGGCAATGTAAGCCGTCTGGCCAACCTATTGAATGTAAGCCGTGTGACCTTGTACCGTTATTTGAAGAAGTATGGATTGGAAAAGAAGTAAGGAGAAAGATTGTGCGTTTACGTAGAAAGCCTTGGGTAGATGAAGCTATCCATGAATTTGATGCCTTTGTCATCAGCAAGGACCAGGAGATTGGCGAGGAGAAAAAAGGCCAGTGGAGTGAAATATTTGGGCGCAAGGCACCGTTGCATGTGGAGCTTGGGACAGGTAAGGGCGATTTTATTACGCAGCTGGCTGAGCGAAATCCGGAGATTAACTATATCGGGATTGAGGCACAGCAGGATGTGCTTTACTCTGCAGCCAAGAAAGTAGCGGAAAAAGGCCTTACCAATATTCGTTTATTGGTATTTGATATCAATAATATTGAAAACATCTTTGCGGAAGGGGAAGTTGACCGTTTCTATGTGAACTTCTGCGACCCCTGGCCGAAGAAGCGTCATGCCAAGCGCCGTCTGACGCATGTGGGCTTTTTGGAAAAATACCGTAAGCTCCTGAAAAAGCCGGGTGAACTGCATTTCAAGACGGATAACCGCCCGCTGTTTGATTTTTCCCTGGAACAGTTCGAGGAAGCTGGTCTTAAAGTTCAGGATGTTTCCTTTGACCTGCATGCGGAGAATCGTCCGGATAATATTATGACGGAGTATGAACGCAAGTTCAGCGGCTTTGGCGAGAAAATCAACCGCTGTGAGGTTATATTCGCGTAAACGAAGGCACAAGGAGGCTTTTTTGTGCGGATTCGGAAGAAGATTTGGAATAACGATGCAGAACCGATAATCGTCATTATGGTGGTACTGATGGTACTGGGAACGATTAATGTTTTCAGTTCCAGCTTTGTGTTGGGGACTACAGATTATGAGGACCCTTACCATTTTTTGCGTCGCCATGCTATGGTTATGGTCGCTGCCCTAATGCTGTTTTTTGCCTTTCGGAAGATAAACTATCGGCGTTGGCGGCCCTTGAATGGGCCGCTGATGATGGCGTGGATTGTCACCACCTTTCTGGCGTTGGTGGCCGTATTGGTGGTCGGTACGGAGGTTAATGGTTCCAAGCGCTGGCTTTTTGGTGCCCAGCCGGCAGAACTGGCCAAACTGGTGTCTTTGATGTTGGCGGCTTCGACATTGGCGGCCCGGATAAGGAAGGGAAAGGCAAATTCGATTTTCAATGTCGTTAATCCCCAATATTTGGCCATCTTTTTTATGTCGGTATTGATTGAATTGGAACCGGATATGGGAACGGCGCTTATTGTATTGGGCGTTCCTGTGATTATGGCTATGGTTGCCGGTATGTCGATGAAGTATGTTTTAATACTTTTGGGACTGTCGCCCCTTGGGTTGCTTGTTGTGGCGAGTATTCAGCCCTACCGCATGGCCCGGATGAAAGTCTGGCTTGACCCTTGGGCTGATGCGCAGGGCATGGGCTATCAGACTGTGCAATCTCTGTCCACTATCGGTTCAGGCGGCTTTTGGGGCATGGGCCTTGGAGAAGGTGTCAGCAAGTATGAATATCTGCCCGAAGCCCATACGGACTTTGCCTTTGCCATCTTCAGTCAGGAGCATGGCTATATGGGCGATTTCATGGTGTTCCTGCTGTTGACTTTATTGGTGCTGCTATGTGTGCGCATTGCCAACCGTGCTCCGGATGAGTTCGGACAGATGCTGGCTACGGGCATTATGGTGCTCATTGCCGGACAGGCCATAGCCAACATCATGATGGTGGGCGGCCTGCTGCCGGTTGTCGGTGTACCTCTGCCGTTTATCAGCTATGGTGGCTCGTCACTTATCGTCACCATGATAGCGATGGGCATACTCTTAAATATCTGCGACCATGGGCGGTCGCTGGAGAAGAATTATGATGGGCCGCAAAAGGCCGAAAAAGAAGCTAGAGATAATAAAGCGCATTTGCGGTTGGTGAAGTAAGTTTCATTGATATGTTAAGACGCGCGGTGACTGGTGATACCTTTCCTTCGCCATAGACAAGCTTGTCAAAAGCTGCGGAAAGGCATTACCAGTCACCGCGCTTAGTTTGTACATAACAATGAAGTAATAAGACGCCCGGTGGCTGACCATACTTTTCCTTTGCTTAGGCAGGCTTGCCAAACGCGACGGAAAAGTATGGTCAGCCACCGGGCTTAGTGCGTACATTACAATGAAGTGCTAAG
>CADBYQ010000227.1:0-3160 GCA_902798865.1 Pseudoselenomonas ruminantium
CGATATTTATGCCGTGGATGGTGTAATGCTGGCGCTGGATGGCACGGAAGATAAGTCCGTTTTGGGCGCCAATGCCATCTTGGCGGTTTCGCTGGCTGCGGTCAAGGCGGCAGCACAAGCGCAGGATATTCCCCTTTATCGTTTCCTGGGGGGGCTTTCCGGCAACCATCTGCCGGTGCCGATGATGAATATTTTGAACGGCGGCGCCCATGCCACGAACTCCGTGGACACGCAGGAATTCATGATTATGCCGGCGGGCGCACCGACCTTCCGCGAAGGGCTCAGATGGTCTACGGAGGTATTCCATGCCCTGCAGGCACTGCTCAAAAAAGAAGGCAAGGCCACGTCTGTCGGTGACGAAGGCGGCTTTGCACCGGATTTGGCTTCGGATGAAGATACGATTGAGCATATCCTGCAGGCTATCCGCAATGCCGGCTATGAGCCGGGCAAGGATTTTGTCCTGGCCATGGATGCCGCCAGCTCCGAATGGAAGAGCGAAAAGGGCAAGGGCTATTACAAGCAGCCCAAGTCCGGCAAGGAATTTACTTCCGCTGAACTCATTGCCCATTGGAAATCTTTGGTGGAAAAATATCCCATCTATTCCATCGAAGATGGTTTGGACGAGGAAGATTGGGAAGGCTGGCAGCAGATGACGCGCGAGCTGGGCGATAAGGTACAGCTCGTGGGGGATGATTTGTTCGTCACCAATACCAAGCGTCTGCAGAAAGGCATCGAGGGCGGCAGCGGCAATTCCATCCTGATTAAGCTGAATCAGATTGGTACGCTGTCTGAAACGCTTGAGGCCATCAAGATGGCGCATCAGGCAGGTTATACGGCGATTGTATCCCATCGCAGCGGCGAAACGGAAGATACCACCATTGCCGATTTGGCTGTGGCGCTGAACACCGACCAAATTAAGACGGGCGCTCCTTCCCGCTCGGAACGCGTGGCCAAGTACAACCAGCTGCTGCGCATTGAGGAAGAATTGGGCGATAGTGCCGTCTATGCCGGCATGAAGGCCTTCAAGCACAAAAAATAATCCCTTATCTTTAAACTAAAAGAGAGTGACCGTGTAATTTGCGGTCACTCTTTTAGTCTTTATGGGGTTAATGCATGGGCTTTAATTTGCCGCCGCCGGGCAGGCTGATGGTCTTGCCGTTAAGGCTCGGGTTGCTTTGCTTATCGTAGTAAATATTGTGCTTGTTGCTGGCAATGTTGCCAAAATCGGCCTGTTCATCGGTGATGGTGGTAACATAGGCATCGGCGGTCAGCTGCCACTTAGCACCTTTCGTCAGGCTGATATTAGCGGCATCGGCCTGATTGTCGTGGTTGATGGTGCCGTTAAATGTACTGCCTTCGCCCAGGTTCAAGGTCACCTTGCTGATGTGGTTGGCGAGTATCTGGCCATTCAGCTGTTGATTTTTGGTGTTCAGGGTGAAGTCCCCGCCATTTTTTCCACTGGAGCCCCAGCGGTCGCTCGTGACCTTTACGAGGATATCGCCGGACTGGTTGAGTGTCGTGTTTTCGAGCGTGGCTTTGGCTGTCGTATTGGTGATATAGAACATGGGGCCGGTGGATTGGTTGTTCAGAACGGAGTCCTTAGCGGCAAATTCCGCTATGCCCACATTGGCATCGCCGGAAAAACTCTGGTAGAGCATAACACCGTGCTTTACATGTCCTGTCAGTTGGGCATTTTGCAGAGTGATGGAATTCTTGCCTTCGACGACAGCGATTTCACTGCCCGTGGCCACGCCCTCGCCATTGGTCAGCTGGATATTGCCTGTGGAATAAATGCAGGGGCTGCCCTCGCCGGAGGTGTGGATTTTGGCGCCATTTACGATGACATTGCCTTCACCGCGGTCGGTGGCTAGTGCGCCGCAGTGGGCGCCTTCCGTGGTGATATCTACGTCTTCGGCTGTTATGGTGCCGCCGTAAGTAGCATCCAGCCCGCGGGAGGAATTGTTTTTGGTATGGATTTTGATGTGCTTGGCCGTAACCTGTGCCTTTTCGCCTGTCGCAAAAATCGCGTTGGCACCATCGGCATCGGAAAACAGCATGAGATTTTCCAGTAGAGCTGTGCTGTTATTGGCTAAAAGGATGGCATTCTGACCGGTGAAATTGCTGGCATCGGCGCTGGAACTGTCGCCGGTTTTGCTTAGTTCGCTGTTGGTAAGCGTCAGCGTGCCATTTTTGCGGACTAAGAGCACATTTTCGTCGGTATTGCTGGCGGCAAGTTTTTGGCTGGTCAAATTAAGGCTGCTGCCTTCGATGACTTGGGCAGCTTTTAAGGTACTGCCGTCGCTTTTGCTGGCTTGCATACCACCAAATTTGCCGTCAGGGGGCGGGCCGGGCGGCAGTTCGCCGTTGGGCGGCTGTCCCTGAACCGCCATGGCAGGCGGCTGCTGGAAATCAGCGGCATAAGTGTTGGTGACAAGGCCGCCCATGCAGGCCAGGGTGACTCCGGCAATCAGCAGGTGTTTTTTCTGTCGTTTGGTTAATAATGACATATCTATCGCTCCTTTAGCGTTTCTGGTGTTCAGAACAGTTCATGTTCCCCAGTATAGGTGGATAAGGTTAAAATCGCTTTGGATACAGATTAATTTTGGATTAAATATGTTGCCGGCATAGGACTGGACTTATCGGCAACTCCTTGTTACGATAAGGATGGATTTATGCGAGGACGAAAGGTGTACAGTTATGAATGAACGGAAAAAAGGCCTGCTTATGGTGTGCCTGGGGGCGTCCATGTGGGGAGCCAGCGGCGTAGCCGGACAATATCTGCTGCAGGATTGCGGCCTTACTGCGGGCTGGCTGGTGGTGTCACGTATGCTGCTCGCGGGCGTGATTTTGCTGGCGGTGGATGTTTTTCAGTATCGGGAAAGCATTTTGCGTGTCTGGCATGATAAGAAGGATGCGTGGGATTTGGTGCTGTTTGCGATTTTGGGGCTGCTGGCTGTGCAGTACACGTATTTTGCGAGTATCAAGTGCGGCAATGCGGCGGCAGCTACGGTACTGCAGTACCTGATGCCGATATTCATTGTGGGGTATACGGCGGTGACTGGCCGCAAATGGCCGCAAGTCATCGAAGTAATCTGTGTGATGATGGCTATCGGCGGTACGTTTTTGCTGGTGACACATGGCGATGTGCATGAGTTGTCCA
>CADBYQ010000227.1:3196-5784 GCA_902798865.1 Pseudoselenomonas ruminantium
TGGGGGCTGTCTTCGGCGGTAGCGGCGGCGGTTTATACCATGAAACCGAAACGGCTGATTCGCAAATGGCGGCCGACACTCATTATCGGTTGGGGAATGCTGGTGGGCGGCGTTTTTCTGACGCCATTCTGCCCGCCTTGGCAGGTCCCTGGGGAATGGACTGCTCTTTCGGGACTCATCTATGCGTATGTCATTATTTTTGGTACGGTGGTGGCCTTTGGCTGTTATCTGGGCAGCATTAGGTACATTCAGCCGGCAGAGGCGTCCATTCTTGGCTCGGTGGAGCCGTTGGCCGCTATTCTGCTGTCCATGACTTTTCTGCAGGCCAGTTTTGGTTTTATGGATATTTTGGGAACGGCATTGATTATTGGCACAGTATTTTTACTGGCAAAAAGATAGTTACAGCTATTATTCGGCAACAGCCCGTGGCAACTTATTCCTGCGCTTTACGCGTCAGATGCGTAAAGCGCATAGGAACAGGCCGCCGCGGGCTGTTGAATTTTATATATTTTTTTGATGTAAGTATTGACATTACAACTAAAAACTGTTATTCTTGTATTGTAATCGTTCTGATTACAACAAAGGCGTATTTTTATAAATGTAGGATTTCATGTGGATTTGGAGGAGAATAAGATGGCAAATTTCAACAAAGTAAGCGTGGCAAATGAGGCAAGAACGGAACTGCATGATAAATTGCAGTTGACTGGTGCCGAGATAAGTATAAACAATCTGCCTGCAGGTGCAGGCGTTCCCTTTGTGCATTATCACAAGAAGAATGAGGAAATCTATTTCGTCACGGCCGGCAAGGGCAAGGCTGTGATTGACGGGGAAACGGTGGAACTTGGCGCAGGTGACTGGCTGCGCATTTCGCCGGCAGCACGCCGTCAGTTCTTTGCCGCAGAAAATGAAGGCATCAGCTATATCTGCATGCAGGTGAAGGAAAATTCGCTGGAAGAATATACGGCGGCTGACGCAGGTATCGAACAGTAAAACTGTATTGTAAAGACAGGGGGCTGTTGTACGAAGTCATTCCACTACAAAATCTAGTAAACAATCATTACATTGAATACTGGATAGGGCAGCGAAAGACTTTCAGGCAACAGCCCCCGTTTTTTCCGGATGACAAAAAAAGACTGCGATTCCCGACAGATGGAATCGCAGTTTTTTGGGTTATATCCGATTAGGCTTCAGCGCCAACAGCTTCGTTCAGGTTGCTGATGAGGGCATCGATGTCAATGCCGTGAGCCAGAGCACCCTGTTCGATGTTTTCGAAGTGAGCGGCAGCGCAGCCCAGGCAGCCCATGCCAGCGTTAACGAATACGTCAACGGTGTCCGGGTACTTCTGTACAACTTCGATGATGCTCATATCTTTAGTAATAGCCATTATAACCTCCTGCGCCAAGCGCGATAAAACAAATTAACTGACACAGGAATTATAACATAGTTGTGCGGGGGTTACAAGGAACAAATGTTACGGAAAGTCGGTAATTTTTAGTGGTCTTTTTGCGGGAAATGCGGTAGAATGACAAAAGACTATGAATGTGGAGGCAGAGTATGGTTTTGCGGCGAAGATTTGGCTGGCGCTACATTATAATGTTATTTTGTGTGCTGATGGTGGCGGGGGCGGCTTTTTTAGGACAGCAGCCTAAGCCCTTGCAGGCGACGATGGTGGCGGATAGTGAGAATGGCACGAAGGTTTTGGTGCTGAATTATCATAAGATTGACCATACGTTTATTTCGCTGGCGGTGCGGCCGGAGGATTTTGACCATCAGATGAAGTATCTGCGGGATAATGGTTATCATACGATAAGTCCGGATGAGCTTTATGAGGCGCTGGCGGGCAGTGGGACTTTGCCGGAAAATCCGGTGATGATTACCTTTGATGATGGTTATGAGGATAACTATACGAATGCGTACCCGATTCTCAAAAAATATGGCTTTAAGGCGACGATTTTTGTGGTGACGGGGTTCTTGGACAAGCATAAGAAGGGCTATCTTTCCTGGGATGAGGCGCGGGAAATGAATAAGAACGGCATCAATATCGAGTCGCATACGGTGAATCATCGCTCGATGACGGACTTAACGGATGATGAATTGCGGGCGGAACTGGTGGATTCGAAGAAAAAGGCCGAGGCTGAGCTCGGGCATGAGGTGAATTACATCGCCTATCCGACGGGAACGTATAACCTGCATATCGCGCAGATGGTGAAGGAGGCCGGGTATAAGGCGGCGTTTACCATCAAGTACGGAAATGTGGACAAGGCCAGCAATATTTATGCGCTGGAGCGGGTGCCGATTTTCCATACGGAGGATACCAATAAGGACTTTATTGAGCGGATAAGGTATCAGCCGATATTTGAGAGTTTTGGGTGGATCGTCATGTTCCTCGGCGGAAGAAAACTTGTTTTGCAGGCCATACAGGACCGCATGGAGAGCGGTGCCTAAATTGGCAATCTAAACGAAAAAACTAAAAAAGCACCTGCCGGACCGATCAATCATTCCGGCAGGTGCACTTATCTCTAAATATTGCCCCTATTATTAGCTTTTAAACTTCACTGCTGTCCCATATGCCATAACTTCAGCTGCAC
>CADBYQ010000228.1 GCA_902798865.1 Pseudoselenomonas ruminantium
CAAAATGGCTTCATAATCATTAATCAAATTCTCCATATATCTTTCCTGCCAGGTCGGCAGCATCTTGCGAAAGAGTTTCCAATCCTTCTCCGTAATAATATTATCAGTCACAGTCATCTCTCCTACCCACTTATTCTTTGCGTTCAAACCGATATTTCTGCCCAGCTTTGGGGTATTTCTCATGATCCACTTCACTCATGAACATGTCCAACGGACGGCAGTAAATACCATATGAACCGTATAGCGCCTGGTAAACGCAATAGATTTCCCGCGTCTCCGTATGAATAACCGGACAGGCTATGATCTTGTACGCATTGTCCTTGAAATGATGCCATATCTCCTCTGCTATCGGTATTGCTCTGCGATATTTAACGTTCAGCAGTTCTCGTTGCTCCTTTACTTCCTTTGTTTCTTTCAAATCCTCGTTGCTCCTTCAAATTCTCTTCTTAATCGTTTCCCATGTGTCCGTAGCAAAGAAGCAGCCATCTGCCTCCTGCTCCATTTCCAAGAACCGGCTATAAGGGATGCTGAAGGACATCTGCTCTTTGCTGATAACCTTACGGGCAGATGGATCCGTCATCCCTATGTAGCAGGTCTTCTCTCCTTTTTCCTCTGCCGACAGCGGATACAGTACAGCCTGTCCGCAGCCGGAAGCAAAATTGACCTGCACATTATTCTGGCTAATCCTGTCGTAATTGGCTAAAGTGGTAAGACCAGACAACTGGTCGGCATTTACCAAAAAGATAATGCACTCCGGCTTTTCATCTTCCTCCACCATCTCTAAAGGTTTGAATACCAAACAGGCAGGAGCTTCTACCTTAGGAATGGTTTCCGTAAATATTTTGGCCAGCTCCGGCGTCTTCTTGTAGAATTCGCTATGGGATATCTTATCGTTGCCAGTAGACAGGAAGTATTCGATCCAGCCATGCTCATAGCCCTGGAATCCAAGGCCTGCCCGAGCGCCCATGCATACCGTCGTGTCTTTTGCAGCCGCTGCAATCTTCCCCTGGGAAGCTGCTTTTATCAGGGCCACAACACAGCCCCATTTGCCTTTCTTGAAGCATACGGCCTTCTCCGGTACATTATCTGCCCTTAATACCGCAACAGGGTGATTATTCAGGCAGATATGCTTTGCTATTTTGCTCTCCATTTTTCGCTTCTCCTAATCATCACTGTCACGTTTATCGTTACGAATATGCTTCAGGGCACCGTGATTATGCTTTTCTTTGAATTCCTCTTCCAATATTTCGCAGCATAGCTCAACACATTCATCGCAGATATATACCCCCGACCCGGCGATGAGCTTTCTCACCTCATGCTGGGTTTTATTGCAAAACGAACACTTTAGTGGCTCCTTAAATACGTCATCATAAACATCTTCCCACTTGTCCAGCAGTTTATTTAATTCCTCATCATCTTTGCCTTCTGTCTGTTGAATTTTAGCCAGCACCTTAATGACCTTCTTCCAGTCAACATTTTTCATTGCCTTCATGGCTTCCAACAGCTGTTCTTCTTCTTTCTTATCCACGCTCATACATAGCTCCCCATTTTTATCTTTCAATCAGCAAACAGCGCACAAGCTCCATACCATCTTCATGGGCCAAAGTTCCATAGGAAAATCTTGCGTCTTCCGTTACTTCCCTGCCAAACCATTCCGGTGGCACAAAGGCTTTAGCCTTCTCTACTGTAGAAAATTCGACCTCAACGTAGTTGAACCCTGCTAAATGGCCGCCATGCACATGCAGTTCTGCAATGTGGCCATCCTGAAGAGCAATATGGTAACGGCGCTTTTCAATCATTCTGGTTCCGGGATACAGTCGTGACGCCAAATTATCATATTCCAGCCGGGAGATATTGGTCTCCCACTCTTCCCGTACCAGGCCAGCGCCCCGCTTAACTGTCAGTATGAAATGACTGACTCCGATTCTCCGGATACGGATTTCAGGCAGCAGTGATATATACCCCTGCTGCAATTCTTCATAGGCATCTGGCAGTTCCGGCAGCTTTTCTACCCAAAATTGACGTTCAATCTCCATTACCGCACCTTCAAGTCCAGAGCAACCTTATCCGTTTCCCAGGGGGATATCACCGTATAGGGAATCTGCCATTTCTCCAGTATCGCCACTATCTGCTCATCCTTTTCCTTGGCCTGCTCCAGATTGGTTTCCTTCCGGCCATCGATGCTTATGAACTCATCATTGCGACGGAGCAGATAGTTATAGTTCTCATAGCGATTGAATTCCTGCATAACCAAAGTATCAAAGGCTTCACTTGGTTCCCTGTTATAGATGATATTCAGCGGCAGTGGCGAATCGCAAACTGCATACTCCACGCCGTATTTGGCCAGCGTCTTTGTCCGATGAGCCTGCTCCGCAAATAGATACAACTGATCTTCTACGATTTCTGTGGCATTCTGGTACCACAGCCACTTGGCATATTCACCCACCAACTCCGTCTTATAGCCCTTGCATTTGAGCTTGGAAAATACATCTGCGGCAATGGTGCTCTTGCCAATGCCTGCTCCGCCAAAGAAATTTAATACCTTCAATTTGATTCCTCACAATGCACGAAAGGCAACGCCGATAAGACGTTGCCCCCAAGTTATAGCCATCTTTATGGAATTGTACCATGCACCAACAGCAAAATCAAGCTGGCTACCACAGCATCCGCCAGCTGACTGCACATTAACTTTTCATTGCTCCAAAATTGCTCACGCGATATAATATAGCTTAATTTCAAACATTTAAGGTGACAGAACATGCACACAACAATATCACTTATTCCCTTGCAGCCCGACGACAGGGAACAGTTTATATGCGACAATCAGGATGCTTTTAATTACGGAGCCATGGAAGAATTTGACCTTCATGATAATCACATTGAAGAAGGCGGAGAGATTATCTCCCAAGCCACTATAGAAGAATCCATTGATAATGGCATTGCTTACCGTATTATGATGGACGGTCAACCCGTTGGCGGCCTAATCCTGAAAATTGAAGGAGACCACGGCGAACTTGAAATCCTCTTTGTTTCGCCGCATGCCCACAGTAAAGGTATTGGCTACGCCGCATGGTGTGCGGTAGAAAAACTGTATCCACAGGTTAAGGTATGGCAAACTGTAACCCCATACTTTGAAAAGCGCAATATCCATTT
>CADBYQ010000229.1 GCA_902798865.1 Pseudoselenomonas ruminantium
ATAGGTGATGTAATCCATGCGCTTCCCGTGGCGTATGCCCTGAAGGAGGCGCAGCCGGACTGCCATATCACTTGGGTGGTGGAACCACCTGCTTTTGACCTGGTAAATATGTGTCCTTATATTGACGAGGTTATCCTTTTTGAGAAGAAGAAATTCAAGTCCCTGGGGGGCTTTTTACATGAATATGGCCCGCTGAAACGCAAAATCCGCCGGCGCCGTTATGACGCAGTGCTCGATTTGCAGGGGCTTTTTAAATCCGCTGCCATTGCCCGCTTGGGACAGGCGCCGGTGAAACTGGGCATGTGCAATATGCGCGAACTCAGCGATAAAATCTCCAAGCCAGTAATTGGCCCTAATGCGCATGGGCATATTGTCGAGCGCTATTTGGATGTGGCGCGGGCGTTAGGCTGCCCGGTAAACGAAGTTCGCTTTACCTTGGAGGTGCCGGAGCGGGAAGCTGACCTTGCCCAAAGGATTTTTGCTCAAGCTGGCGCCAATATGTCCAATCCTTATGTAGTGCTGGCTATTGGTGCAAACTGGCCCAATAAACGCTGGCCGGCAGAAAACTTTGCCCGTCTTGCGGATAAGCTCTATGACCGCAAATTTATTCCCGTGCTGGTCGGCGGCGGTTTGGTTGACGAACAGCGGGCGGCAGAAATCTGCTCCTATAGCGACATTCCGCCGTTGAATTTGGTGGGGCGGACGAATTTTAAGCAGCTCACCTATATTCTGCAAAACACCCGCCTGACCGTGGGCGGCGATACCGGTCCTGTGCATCTGTCTGCAGGGATGGGCACGAAAACCATAATGCTTATGGGGCCAACCGATGCCAACCGCAATGGCCCTTATGGACAGATGGAGAACGCTATCGAAGTTGACCGTCCTTGTCGTTATTGCTGGAAGCGGGCTTGCCCGAAAAATATCGATTGCTTGCAAAACATCACCGTAGAGCAGGTATGGAAAAAAATTGAGGAGCTTTGCTGACGTGTATCAAAAGAATCATAAAATATTAGTCATAGATTTGGCTTTTATTGGGGATGTGGTGTTGGTAACACCGGTTTTACGTTCTTTAAAACAGCAATATCCTGATGGTGAAATAACGCTAATGACTGTACCAGGAACAGCTAGTGTTGCCACTATGTTACCATATGTAAATCACGTTATTACCTATGATAAACGTGGTGTGGATAAAGGCCTGTTGGGGATGTGGCGCTTGGGCAAACGCTTACGTCAAGAAAATTTTGATTTGGCAGTTTGTATGAATTTTGCAGTTAGAGGTGCGATGGTAGCTTGGTTGGCAGGGATTCCTCAGCGGGCTGGTTATGATATACAACATGGGCGCTGGTTCTTGAATCGCACTACTTCAGCTAAAAGAGATGGTATAAAGCATGAGCGGCTAAATCATTTGGAGGTATTGCGTGCTTTAAGTATAGAGCCTGCAAAAGATACAACATTAGGTTTGTGTATTCCACCAGAAGCACAGGTAAGTGTAAGGCAAAAAGTGAATTTTACCGTTGTGGAGAAACCAAAACTGGCAATTTGTCCTTATGGCAGTTATGAACGCAAGAATTTACCTTTAGAATTATTGGTGCAAGTATTGATGGCGTTAAAAAAGGACTATCATCTTTATTTAATTGGTGATAAAGGTGCAAGGCAAAATTTTGCCAGTTTGGGAAAGACTTGCGGATTGGATAAAACGCAATTGCTCCCGGGGACATTGAATTTGCAGGAGTTAGCGGCTTTTCTAAAGATGGTGGATGGATTATTGACGGTAGACACGGGGCCACAACATATGGCTCAAGCGGTGGCATGTCCAACGGTTGCGGTCTTTGGGCCTACGGATCCGCGCGTCTGGGGGCCCAGCGGTGAAAAAGATGTAGTTATTTATCGTGCTGAGTCTTGTTCGCCTTGCTGGGGGAAAGGCGGTTGTGATAGAGCAAAATGCATACAGGATATTGATGTTGCCGAGATAGTACAGGCTGTTAAGTCTAGAATACAGCCAGGAATGAGTGAAAGGAATTAATGGTTTAGTGGCATTTCAAAATATATTGGTCATAAATCTTATGCAAATTGGTGACCTGATGCTGACCACGCCAGTGCTAGGGGGATTGCGCAAAGCATACCCCAAGGCACGGCTGACGCTGCTGGCGGATACCCGTTGGCGGGATCTGGTGGAGTGCAATCCCAATTTGGATGCTTGTCTTTTTATGGATAAAAAGGGCGCAGACAAGGGGCTGGTAAAACTTTGGCATTTTATTTGCAAAGTTCGAGAACAGCATTTTGATTTGGTCATCAACCTACATCGTAATGAACGCGCATCAGCGGTGGCGGCTTTTAGTGGCGCTAAGCGTATTGTCGGATATAGTAAGCCGCTATTTTCCTTACTTTTTGATAAGACCATGCAGAACCCCTCCGTTGCCCATCATATTGGCTGGGGGCCGGGCGGCGTTTTTCCGCCACATCGTTATGTGCCGGGCTGGGAACATCAGGTGCATGCCCATCTCAATGTCCTGCGGCAGACACTCGGCATTGAGCCGGATGACGGTGGTTTGGAAATGGCCTTAAGTGAGGAAAATCAGCAAAAGGCAGATGCGCTTTGGCAGGAACATTTTTCTGCGGAAGATCAGGTGATTGCCTTTAATATCGGTGCCAGCTGGGAAACCAAACGCTGGCCGGACAGCTACTTTGCCAAGTGTGCTGATAAATTGCTCGAAAAGGGCTATAAGATAGCGTTTTTTGGTGGCCCGATGGATTTGGATATTGTGCAGAAATGCATCAGTCAGATGCAGCATAAGGACAGCGAGGCTTTGCATATCTTTACGGGCAAGGTCAGTCTAGCGGTGCTTGCAGGTCTTTTGCGCAAATGCTGTTTGTTCCTCACCACAGATTCCGGCCCCATGCATATTGGCGTTGCCATGAACCTGCCGGTGATTACGATGTTCGGCGCTTCGCCTGTGCCGGGTTTTTTTCCTTATGACGGACGTTCGGTTTTGTTGAAATCGCCGGAAAAATGTCATCCCTGCGGGATTCACCAATGCCCGCGGGCGGGGAGCGAAAATCTGGCCTGTATGAAAAATATTCCCGTGGCGGCGGTTATGCATTTTGCAGAAGAACTGCTGGACAAATTCCAAGGCCGACCTGCTTA
>CADBYQ010000230.1 GCA_902798865.1 Pseudoselenomonas ruminantium
ATCCTCGACCACATAGGTCTGGACGGGGAAACGGTCAGCCGGCGGCGTTTCGATAATGCTCATATCTCTCGCCCCGACCAAGGACATATGCAAAGTACGGGGAATGGGCGTAGCCGATAAGGTCAGCACATCAATGCCCGCCGCAAGTTTGCGAATTTTGTCCTTCTGCTTGACACCGAAACGCTGTTCCTCGTCCACAATCAGCAGGCCCAGGTTCTTGAACTGCACCTTGTTCTGATTGAGGATGGCATGGGTACCGATAAGGATGTCCACCTGTCCCATCTTGACCTTTTCAATCGTTTGTTTCTGCTCCTTGGCAGTGCGGAAACGGCAGATAACATCCACCTTCGGCGCAAAGTCCATAAAGCGGGCGTTAAAGGTCTGAAAATGCTGTTGGGCAAGAACCGTCGTCGGCACGAGCACCGCCACCTGCTTGCCGTCCATGGCGGCCTTGTAAGCGGCGCGGATAGCCACCTCGGTCTTGCCAAAGCCCACATCGCCGCAGAGCAGACGGTCCATGGGCTTTTCCTTTTCCATATCCTCTTTGATTTCGGAAATGGCCTTCAACTGGTCATCCGTTTCCTGATAGGGGAACGCGTCCTCAAAATCGTGCTGGGTGCTGTCATCCGGTGAATAGGCAAAGCCTTTGGCCTGTTTACGCTTGGCGTAAATCTCAATGAGCTGCTTGGCAATATCCTCTACGGATTTTTTCGCCCGTGCCTTGGCCTTGGCCCATTCGGTGCCGCCCATGCGATGCAGGCGGGGCACCTCACCTTCGGCGCCAATGTATTTCTGCAGAAGGTTTACCTGTTCCGTGGGCACATAGAGTTTATCGTCCCCGCCGTATTTGATATGCAGGTAATCCTTGTGAATCCCGCCCACATCCAGCGTTTCCACGCCGATGTACTTGCCGATACCGTGGGCAGAATGCACCACATAATCGCCGGGCTTAATATCGCGAAAATGGGAAAGTTTTTCACCTTTGCTTTCCTTGCGAATGGCACGGCGCTTGGCATGACCGAAGATATCTCGCTCCGTCACCACCACGAGGCTGGCCGCTGCCAATTCAAACCCATTGATGAGACTGCCTACCTGAATATTGACACAATCCGTGCGCAGTTCGGCCTCTGCCTCCACCACCAATGACGGATAGCGGTGCCGCGCCAACAGCTCCCGCAGAGAATCGGCCTTGGATTTTTCCGACAGCAGAATGAGTATTTGCTGTTTCTGCGCCAACCAACGGCTGATTTCGTTCATCAGTAAATCCATCTGCCGATGGAAAGTCGCTACACTGGGCGCAGTAAAGCTGATGGTCTGCGCAGCTTCTGCTCCATGCACCTGCTGCAAAAGCATGGCCGAATAGAGCACACGATTCTCCCTGGCCGCTGTCTGTATCGCGTCCCAGGAAAAGACTTTATGCTTGATATCGGGATTTTCCCGCACCATCGTGCGCATCTGTTCCCGCAGGCGTGTCGGTTCATCGAAAATTACCGTGCCCTTGCCCTCCAGGTAGGAAAGAAACACTTCGGCCTGCCCGGTGCTGTCCGTCTGTGCCAGCGGCATGATGGTGGCACTGTTGATGTTTTTCAACGAACGTTTGGTATTGATATCAAATTCCCGCAGGGAATCCACTTCATCACCGAAAAATTCAATGCGCACAGGATTTTCCCCATTGACGGGATAGATGTCCACAATGCCGCCACGGGCGCTGAACTGGCCGATACGCTCGACTTCATCTGCATGCTCATAGCCCAGCTGTACCAGCCGCTGCCGAAGTTTTTCCAAAGCGATTTCCTCGCCCATGCTGATACTGATGCTCAGGCGATTAAAATCTTGCCGGCTGATGCCCTTTTGTACAGCAGCTGCTGTCTTAGCCAGTACAATGACCGGCTCCTTGCGCATTAAGCGCACTAACACATCCATGCGGCGGGCAGCGCGTTCCATACTACGGGCCTGCGCCTGCACAGTCATCATGTCCATTTCGGGAAGTTCGAGCACTTCTGTCCCCGGCAGCAGGGAGAGCAAATTTTCCCGCCAGTCGGAAACAGCTTCACTGCTATGAACTAGAATGACCATTGGCTGGGGTGCCTGCTGCCAGGCCGCTGCCATTATCGCATGCTTTTGGGAATTTGACAGGCCATAAACCAGCGTTTCCTGTGGGGCGGCCTGCAAACAGGCCTGCAGTTTTTTGACCCCGGTATTGCTGCCCAAAGCAGCAAATAAAGAATTCATCTTACACCTCAATATTTCTTATCTGCATATATTACGCGAAAATGGGACTGTCGGCTGCGCCGATAGTCCCTCACTCATATGTCAATATTTTTATATGATAATCCTATTTTTCCTTTACGTCAAGCCAAGGCCGCATTCGCCAGTTAAATTTACGTCCCTGACCGGGTTTCAACGCCTGCAAATCTGCAGAGGTCTTCGCCGGAAGTTCACAATAATTGCCGCAATAGCAACAATCCAACCGCACGGAATCACGCTGCAAGGCTGCCTTAATGTCAGCACTGCCACAGGTACATTCCAGTTCTCCACTGGCGGCTAAATCGTGAATGCGATTAAGCGCCTCAAGCAGCGTCTGTTGATGTTCAATGTAGCAGTCTCCGTCGGCAGGGTGCAAGGCATCGTATTCTGCTGTATTGAAGTCCAGAAATTCTGCGATATCCTGCCATCTGCCCATGTAGCCCAGTTCAAAATTATCATGCTGACAGTAAAGTCTGGCGAATCTGAGTTTCTTCAGCTGCCGCCAGGTAAAACTCTGACGGTTTTTGCCGTTGCACACACCGCATTCCGTGGTCAGTTCCAGTCCTTTGCGCGGCCGCAAGGTAATTTTGCCCATCTCGTGTCCGCAGTTCCCGCACTCCATAACGAATTGCTTCTGCCCGCTAAAGAGTGGTACATCCTGCCGTTGGATTCGGCCGCAGCGCTGGCAGTAGAACGCCAAAGAACAGGCCGTATCGATAAGCATGAGAAATCCTCCTTTCTTCCCTAAAATCCCAGTTTGCAGTCATTTCCTTACAATTGACTGTATCACCTTTGATAATACACTATTTCTACAGTATCCATTGCTTATCCTGCTTGTTGAAAAGTTTTTTCGC
>CADBYQ010000231.1 GCA_902798865.1 Pseudoselenomonas ruminantium
CAGGAAGAGGTCCTCGAGGATGGCGGCCATATCGTACAGGAAACCCGTACGTTTGACCCAGCTCGCGGTATCACGCTTTCCATGCGCAGCAAGGAAAATGCCCATGACTACCGCTACATGCCGGAGCCGGACCTGCCGCCCATCGTGACCAGTGAAGAAACCATCGAAAAGTACCGCAGTGAGCTGCCGGAACTGCCCGATGCCCGTCGCGCACGTCTGGAAAAGGACTTCGGCCTGTCCGATTACGATGCCGGTATCATCACGAGCTCCCGCGCTATGGCTGAATACTTCGATGCTGTAGTGGCTACGGGCGCTGATGCTAAGCTGGCTGCCAACTGGATGATGGGCGATCTCGCCAAGAACCTCAACGAGGAAGGCCTTGACATCAGCAAATCACCGGTAGATGCACAGCGTTTGGGTGAAATGATTCAGCTTATCATGAAGGACACCATTTCCGGCAAGATTGCCAAGAAAGTATTCAAGGAAATGTGGACGAATACCGACAGCCCGGAAAAAATCGTCAAGGACAAGGGCCTTGTACAGATTACCGATACCAAAGCCATCGAAGGCATTGTGGACGAAGTAATCGCCAATAACCAGAAAGCCGTTGACGACTACAAGGGCGGCAACAAGAAAGCCATCGGCGCTCTCGTAGGCCAGGTTATGAAGGCCTCCAAGGGCAAAGCCAACCCGCAGATGGTCAACAAACTTTTAGCTGAAAAATTAGGCTGATTTTTATAGAATACAGGAAGGGGATGCCAAAGGGCATCCCTGTATTCTCTTTTTAGGGAGGAAATTATGCAGTATAAAGCAGCCATCTTTGATTTGGATGGCACATTGATTGACTCTTTGGCCGATTTGGCCGACAGTGCCAATGAAATGCTCACAGGCTATGGCTATCCCACTCACGATATCGATAAATACCGTTATTTTGTGGGCAATGGTTCCCGTAAGCTCATTGAACGCTGCCTGCCCGCTGATAAAGCCGCAGATTCGGCCTTCGTGGATGAGGCTTTGGCAAAATACAAAGAATGCTACGACCGCAATCTTACCCATAAGACCGCTTGCTATGCCGGTATTATGGATATGCTGCAGACCTTGCAGGCCAGGAATATTCCCTTGGGCATCTGCACCAATAAGCATCAGTCGGCAGCCGATATCATCGTGGCAAAATTATTTCCAAAAGATATGTTTGTTTCCGTTATCGGTGACTGTAAGGATTTACCACGCAAGCCTGACCCGCAAAAGGTTTTGTTGATTGCCGAAAAGAGGGGCGTAAAGCCGGAAGAAGTTGCCTACTTTGGTGATACCAGCGTGGACATGGATACGGGCAATAATGCTGGAATGCTGCCTATCGGTGTAACCTGGGGGTTCCGACCGAAAGAGGAATTAGTGGAGCATGGGGCGAAGATACTGTTGGATACCCCCATGGAATTATTCAGTAAGGTAGAGTTTTAAGAAAGAGGAAGTTATGAGCAAAAAAGTTCCCGTCGAAAAAGGAAAAGCTTATGAAATCGTAATCAATACGCTGGGCACTAGCGGTGAAGGTGTAGGCCGCTATGATGAGTTTACGGTCTTCGTGCCCTACGCCCTGCCGGGGGAAACGGTGGAAGCGGTCATTGATGAGGTCAAAAAGACCTATGCCAAGGGGCATGTCAAAAAAATCATCAAGAAAAGTGCGGACCGGGTGGAGCCGATTTGCGGCATCTACGATAAATGCGGCGGTTGTCAGCTGCAGCATTTGGACTATATGGCGCAATTAAATGCTAAGCGTCAGCAGGTCATTGATGCGGTTACGCATATTGGCAAACAGCCGGATTTGCATGTTGAACCCACCATCGGAGCTGCTACGCCTTGGAACTACCGCAATAAGATGCAGTTCCCCATTGGCCGTGACAAGGGCAAGACCATCATCGGCTGCTTTGCACAGGGAAGCCATGCCATCATTGACACCACGGACTGCCATATCCAAAAGGAAGGCAACAACGAAGTGGTCAATGCCGTGCGGGAAATCGTGACCAAGCTGAATATTCCCGTCTATAACGAGGACAAGCATACCGGCGTCCTGCGTCATGTGGTAGGCCGCGTGGGCAAGAATGGTGATATCATGGTGGTCATCGTCACGGCGACCAAGACCATGCCCAAGGAGAAAGAATTTGTCAAAATGCTGCGGGCAAGACTTCCCAAGGTGGTCAGCGTTCATCAGAATATCCAGACCTACCATAACAACGTCATTATGGGCCGCGATACGAAACTCCTCTGGGGCCGTCCGACCATTCAGGACAGCATTGGTCGTTTGAACTTCCATATATCGCCGCGTTCTTTCTTCCAGGTCAACACGAGTCAGGCAGAAGTCCTCTATAACAAGGCGCTGGAATATGCCAACCTGAGCGGTCAGGAAACGGTTATTGATGCTTACTGTGGTACCGGCACAATCACTTTGTTCCTCGCCCAGAAAGCCCATAGTGTTATCGGTATCGAAATCGTGAAGCCGGCTATCCTCGATGCGCAGAAAAATGCCCGCGACAATAACGTGCGCAATGCTGAATTTATCGTGGGCGATGCCACCAAGGTTATGCCGCGTCTCTACAAACAGGGTGTCCGGGCAGATGTAGTGGTCGTAGACCCGCCGCGGGCAGGCTGCACGCCGACGGTTCTCGAAACCTTTGCCAATATGCAGCCGGAAAGAATCGTCTATGTATCCTGCAATCCCGCCAGCCTTGCCAGGGATATTGCTATCCTTGATGAATTGGGGTATAAAGCAGTAAAGGTACAGCCAGTGGATATGTTCCCCTGTACTTCGCACGTTGAGTGTGTAACGTTGCTGGTCAGAAAATGATATGTTTCTAAAATATAATACACAGCAAAGAACCGGACGTACTGCTCATACGTCCGGTTCTTTGTCGATGTCTTAGCGTTTATGTTCGCATATTTTGCGGAGTTAATGGTCACTGTGGCTAAGATTATAGCTGGTGCAAGCAGGAAAAAAGCCCTGCTTATGGCGAATTATTCCTTGAGGTGATAACCATGGATAAATATGCATTGGAACGTGCCCGTGGCTGTAT
>CADBYQ010000232.1 GCA_902798865.1 Pseudoselenomonas ruminantium
AATCTAATAGATTCGATTGAAAACTACATCCAGTATTACAACTACAAACGTGTACAACGTAATCTCGGAATCCTAACACCGATAGAGAAACACACCTTGCATTTAGCCGCATAAAAAGACCGGCAGACGAATCTACCGGCCAAAGAAATCTTATAATTTTTTATTGTCCTCTTGACGGGGAGCAGTTCAGTCTGAGCGCAGCGAGTTTTGACTTTTACAGATACTTAATTAAAAGGCAAAAATCGGTTTTAGCTAAGCACCATAGCGAAGGACAGCCAATGCCCCGGCCCCGCGTCAACTGCCGCGAACCAAATGGTGCAAATCAATTATTCGTTCTTTTCTTCCAACAGCGGCTTCAAGAACTTCCCAGTATAAGAAGCCGAAACCTTCACAATATCTTCAGGTCTGCCAGAGGCCACAATGGTACCGCCCTTATCGCCGCCTTCCGGCCCCAAGTCGATAATATAATCAGCCGTCTTAATCACATCAAGATTATGTTCAATGACCACGACCGTATCGCCGCCATCCACCAGCCGCTGCAAAATGCCCAACAGCTTATGGATATCTGCCGAATGCAGGCCTGTAGTCGGTTCGTCCAAAATATAAAGCGTCTTGCCTGTACTGCGGCGGGAAAGTTCCGTAGCCAATTTTACGCGCTGCGCCTCACCGCCGGACAAAGTTGTAGCCGGCTGGCCCAGCTTGATATAACCTAACCCCACATCCTGAATGACCTGCAGCTTGCGGGCAATCTTCGGCACATTGGCAAAGAACACCACGGCTTCGTCAATCGTCATATCGAGCACATCGGCAATGGTCTTGCCCTTGTAGCGGACTTCAAGCGTTTCGCGATTATACCGCGCTCCCTTGCAGACTTCGCAGGGCACATAAACATCCGGCAGGAAGTGCATTTCAATCTTCAAAATGCCATCGCCCTTGCAGGCTTCACAGCGACCACCCTTGACATTGAAACTGAACCGCCCGGCCTTATACCCGCGCACCTTGGACTCACTGGTCTGACTGAACAACTCCCGAATCGCATCAAAAACGCCGGTATAGGTGGCCGGATTTGAACGCGGCGTGCGGCCAATGGGCTGCTGGTCGATATCGATAATCTTGTCGATATGCTCCAAACCCTTGATTTTCTTATGTTTGCCCGGCTTGCCCTTGGCATGATAAAGCCGCGAAGCAATCCCCTTATAGAGAATCTCGTTGACCAGTGTACTCTTGCCCGAACCGGACACACCCGTGACAAGCGTCAAGGTTCCCAACGGGAACTTCACATTGATATCCTTGAGGTTATTTTCCGCAGCCCCTACAACTTCCAGGCATTTGCCATTGCCCGGACGTCGGCGGGCAGGAACGGGAATAAATTTCTTGCGGGAAAGATACTGCCCCGTCACCGATTCGGGCACCTGCATGATTTCCTGCGCCGTTCCCTGCGCTACCACCTGCCCGCCATGTTCACCGGCGCCCGGGCCGATATCAATAATATGGTCAGCGGCATACATCGTGTCTTCATCATGTTCGACCACAAGCAGGGTATTGCCCAAATCCCGCAGATTTTTGAGCGTTTCGAGCAGGCGGTTGTTATCCCGCTGGTGCAGGCCGATACTGGGCTCGTCGAGTACATAGAGCACCCCCTGCAAACCCGAGCCAATCTGCGTGGCCAAACGGATGCGCTGGGCCTCGCCGCCAGAGAGCGTACCTGCCGCCCGCGACAGTGTCAGATAGTCCAGGCCGACATTTAAGAGGAAATTCAGCCGCGCATGGATTTCCTTCAAAATCTGTTTGGCAATCTTGGCTTCCCGCGGCGTCAGTTCCAAATTCAGGAAAAAGCTCTCTGCCTCCCGAATATTCATATCCGTCACTTCATGGATATTCTTGCCGCCGACGAGAACAGACAAGGTTTCGGGCTTTAAGCGCGCCCCATGACAGGCCGAACAGGGAATCTCGGTCATGTAATTTTCATAGGACTCCCGCATTTCGTCCGAATCCGTTTCGCGATAGCGGCGAGCTAAAAGCGGCATAACGCCCTCAAATTCCACATTGTATTCCTTGTTTTCGCCAAACATATTGGTGTAATGGAAGCGGAATTTTTCATCTGCCGAACCATAGAGCAGTACCTTCTGCGTCTTTTTGTCCATATCCTTCCAGGGCGTATCGAGGTCATAGCCATAATCCTTGAGCACAGCTCCCATAGCGCACATGGCATAGGAATGGACGTTCTTAGACAGGGGCGCAAAGACACCGCCGCCCACGGAAAGCTTCGGGTCGGGAATCACGAGTTCCTCGTCGAACTCCATATGGCTGCCGAGCCCCATACACACCGGACAGGCGCCATAAGGATTATTGAAGGAAAACATCCGCGGCGTGATTTCCGGCAGGCTGATACCGCAGTCCACGCAGGAGAAATTCTCGCTGAACATCAAAAGTTCACCGTCCACCACCTGCACATAGACCACACCTTCACCGAGTTTAAGCGCGGTTTCCAAAGAATCGGCAAGCCGCTGGTCCATACCTTCCCGCACGACCAAACGGTCAATGACGACTTCAATGGTATGTTTCTTATTCTTCTCCAAATTGATATCGTCGTTGATATCGAAGATTTCCCCATCAATGCGCACCCGCACATAGCCCTCATGGCGGATATGGTCGAGAATCTTGCGGTGCTCGCCCTTCTTGCCCCGCACGACCTGTGCCATGATGAGCAGCTTCGTGCGTTCCGGCAGTTCCTTTATCTGGTCGACCATCTGGTCAACCGTCTGCTGGGTGATGGGCTTGCCGCACTTGGGGCAGTGCGGACGGCCCGCCCGTGCAAAGAGCAGACGCAGATAGTCATAGATTTCCGTGACCGTGCCCACCGTGGAGCGCGGATTATGGCTCGTGGTCTTCTGGTCAATGGAGATTGCCGGCGACAGACCGTCAATGTTATCCACATCCGGTTTATCCATCTGCCCCAGGAACTGCCGGGCATAGGAGGACAGCGATTCCACATAACGCCGCTGACCCTCGGCATAGACTGTATCAAAGGCCAGCGAAGATTTCCCCGACCCCGACA
>CADBYQ010000233.1 GCA_902798865.1 Pseudoselenomonas ruminantium
GGGATAATTCTCTTGCTTTTTTAGACATAAAATATGCTCCCTCCTAAGTGACAAGTTTTTGTTATTTCACTTGTCTACCTAGAAGGGAGCATATCAAAATGTAACGTGCAGCAGCTTTTTTTGACGTTAAAAATAATTCAGCTCGACAGAGATTGCAAATAAGCATCCATTTGTCCTGCCACTTCCTTGGCGGCTTTGGCTGCCTGCACCACGTTCCACGGACCGGTGACGACATCACCGGCTGAAAAGATTCCCGGACGGGTAGTCTGTCCATGCTCATCTACGGCCATCAACCCTTTATCCTTCACATCCAGTCCCGAAGTCGTGTTCACGAGCTTGTCCTTTGCTCGCTGGCTGACGGCAATAATGGTGCTGTCAGCAGGAGCCAGTTCCATCAGCCCCTGGCCAATCATTTCGCCTGCCTCAGAAAATTCCCGTTTAACAAAGACCGGGCCCTGTTCCGTAATCTTCTCCACCGCCATGCCATAGAGCACTTCGGCGCCATCGGCAATGGCATAATCCAGTTCCCGCTCGCTGGCCGTGACATGATTGCTGCGCGCGTAGATGGTGACGAAACGGCTGCCCTGCCGCAAGGCCGTGCGAGCCGCATCCATGGCCGAATTACCGGCGCCAATCACCGCCACCCGCTCGCCCAACGCATAGGCACCGGGATTCTGCAGATAATCAATGGCATAATGGACATTGCCCAGGCTCTCCCCGGGTACGCCCAAACGCCGTGCCCGCCAAGTCCCCGTACCAATGAATATGGCCTGATAGCCATCGCTGATCAAATCATCCAAATGCAAAGCTCCGCCAATGGTGGTATGCGGCCGGATATGGATGCCCAATAGGCGCATTTTTTCCTTGTAGCGGCTCAAAATCGACCGTGGCAGGCGAAAGTCCGGAATGCCATAACGCATCATGCCGCCGATATGGCTCTTGCGCTCAAAGATGGTCACATCATACCCCATCTGTGCCATCTCCACCGCCACCACCAGCCCCGCAGGGCCGCTGCCGATTACCGCCACACGCTGTCCCTTGGGCGGCTGTTTTTCCAGTTGCAGTTTCTCAAAGAAACCATTGGATATATAATGCTCAATGCTGGAAATCTGCACCGCACTGCCCTTGCGCCCCTGAATACAATGACCTTCGCATTGCCTTTCATGGTCACAGACCAACGAACAGATTATGCTCATGGGATTGTTGGCAAATAACATCGCTGCGGCTTCATTTCCCTGACCGTCCAGGAACAGCCGAATCATTTCCGGAATATTGGTGCCGATGGGACACCCCTGCAGCTGACACATTGGTTTCTTGCACTGCAGGCAACGCCTCGCTTCATTGATTACATGGACTGCCATTAATGTTCACCTCTAAATTGTTTTCTCCGTCTCAGAGCTGTTTATCGCTTATGTTTGATACTATTTATTTATATTCTTTATTACTTCTCATAAATCCTCTATGCAAATCAAATTGTCCATAAACAGCCATAAGCAAGGAAAGCAGCCTTATATATCTTGCGGCGGCCAATTTTATCCCCCAGCCTTCTTATCTTACCCCCAATGGCAGCCAATATGCCTCCGTTCCCGCAATCTGGTCCGGCGAGAACCGTGCATAAAGCGCACTGGGATTCTTCCCCAGCATAAAGCAGCTGAGCGTCTTATATCCGGCCTGCCGTCCGCTGTCCGTATCCGCCTCATAGGGCTGCTGTTCCACAAAACGCTGATACAGGAAATCCCGGCTGTCGCGCCGCACGATATTCTCTGTGTCCACATCTTTGCCAAAGCGCACACCGTTTTTATCGAGCACTTCAATACCGGCACCTTCACGCCCCCATATCGGCTTTTTTATCCAGCCGGTATCCGGTGCAATCTTTTCCTGCACAAAATCCCGGGCAAAGTATGAGGGCAGCATATAGCGGTCAATAACCTCCGACTCCTCTGCCGAAAACACTGGTGTGACACCTGCCGGCTGATTATTCAGCGCCCATACGAGTGCCTGAAAGGCCTTCGATTGCATGATGATGGCCTCCGGCGGATTGAACATCATAAACTTGCCATGCAAATAACCGTCCATAAAATCCTTGCCCAGCGTTTCGCCCTCCGGCGTTCGTTCCTCAATCAGGATTTCCAAAGGGTGCAGACGATAGATGGCATTAGCTGTGCGCCCATCCGGCAGCAGAATAGAACCATCCGGCAATACCGCCAAATCATAAAACGACACAAACGTGATGGCATCATCAGCCTCTGTGGCCAAGGTATTTTTCTTCATCGCATTCATCAGGAATTTCGTCGTAGCATAGTCTTCCTGATAATCATGGAAACAGGAAAAGAGGAACGGGTGCCGACGGTGAAATCGGCCTGTGCTGATACTCACTCCCGGCTCGGAGGCCAGAAAAATCTCATTGAGCCAGCTGCAAAGCTTATCGTACTCCCCAAAGTTTGGGTCTTCTACGCCAAAGTGTGTGCAGGCTGTCATATTGCCATAATAGGCCTCAATCACGGCACAGGGTGTATCTGCATTAATCTCCACCATATGTAAATTCCCCTGCTTATCCAACACATAGTCAAAGCGGGAAAGCCATGAAGCAAGATGCAAGGGATTATCCTTCTGCAAATAGGGAATCAACTCCGGCGGAATCTCCAAATCCGCCAAAAAATTATCCCCGCACTTTTGGCAGACCGATACTGCCCGCTGAAATGCGCCAAAGAGAATCTTGCTGATATACCGCAATTCTGCAGCCTGCTCCCGGCTGATGATTTCAATATTCTTCGTTGGATATTTATCTGCATAGCCCTCATATTCCACAAAGGGAAATATCTGACGGTCGAGCAAATTTCGCCAATCTTCCTGCAAAATAATCCCGTTACTGAAAACTTATAAAAAGCCATAAACCTTCCGTAGAAAGTTAACTTTTATGTTCCATTCCTCATTCACTGCGTCCGTTTTTGCCGTCCCGAAGAACAGACTACTCACGTTTGATATAACGCTCCAGAGGCTTAAATTCCCGACTAACGAATCGGTACATATCTGCATTGACTTGTC
>CADBYQ010000234.1 GCA_902798865.1 Pseudoselenomonas ruminantium
TCAAGGGCGTAAAGTCTATCGGCCTGCTCGGACACAGTGGCGGTAAAATCAAGGCCCGCGGCCTTGCGGATATCAATATCTGCGTGCCGGAAGATGAAACTTTCAAGATTCAGGAACTGCATCTGCCCGTGTACCATATGCTGTGCATTGCCGTGGAAAATGAGTTCTTTGGCGATTGCTGATGAATTGATTTTTCTCGTGAAAAATGATATGATAAGCACAAGAAAGGCTACCGGTGACGGTCAGCCCTACAGTTAAACGAACAATGAAGAATTGCCGCCTGCTGATTGGGAGTCGTTAGGCGGCTTTTCTTATGCCTTTATGGTGATTACAAGCGCAAGAACTAAAATCAGTATCAGATAAAAGTCATATTTACTCATCGTTCAGCGCCCCTTCCCAGGGCCATTGATTAACCGCCACCGTTCGGTAGCCATGAAGATATTATAACATATAGCAGGAAAACAACAAGTATACGACGAATTTATTTATTATATGACAACAACAGGGGAGGCATTATCTATGATTATTCCGGAAAAGAATCTCATGAAACTGGCTAACGGCAGTGATGTGCGTGGCGTGGCCATTGAAGGTGTGGCTGACGAGCCGGTGACGCTGAGCTGTGAGGCAGCCAACGTGATTACCAGCGGTTTCCTGGACTTTTTGGCCGATAAGACCGGCAAGAAGAAAAAGGATTTGCGCATCGCGGTAGGCCATGATTCCCGCCTGTCGGCTGGTGACCTCAAAAAAGCTGTCCTGAATGCTCTGACGGCAGCAGGTGTGGTAGCAGTGGATTGCGGTCTGGCCTCTACGCCGGCTATGTTTATGTCCATTGTTTTCCCGGAAACGAAAATGGACGGCTCGATTATGATTACGGCCAGCCATTTGCCGTACAACCGCAATGGGTTGAAGTTCTTTACCAAGGATGGCGGCGTAGAGCATGATGATGTTATTGCTATCCTCAAAAATGCTTCCCGCAATCCGGTCGTGGAAGGGGATTTGGCCAAGGTTCAGAAGTATGACCTCATCGAGCGCTATGGTCATCACCTCCGCAAGAAAATCCGTCAGGCTTTGGGCGGGGAAAATGAACCTCTGAAGGGCATGCATATTGTCGTGGATGCCGGCAATGGTGCGGGCGGTTTCTTTGCCACGCAGGTGCTGAGCCGCCTGGGGGCTAATACCGCTGGCTCAGTGTTCCTGGAGCCGGATGGGAACTTCCCCAACCATATTCCCAATCCGGAAAACAAGCAGGCTATGGCAGCCATCAAGAAAGCTGTGTTAGACAGCCGTGCTGACCTTGGTCTTATCTTCGATACGGATGTTGACCGCATGAGTGCCGTCCTCAAAAACGGCAAGGAAATCAGCCGCAATGCCCTGATTGCCATGATGGCAGCTATTTTGGCACCGGATTATCCGGGCAGCACGATTATCACGGACTCCGTTACCAGTGATGAACTGACCATCTTCCTCGAAAAGGAATTGGGCCTCAAGCACCTGCGCTATATGCGTGGCTACAAGAATGTCATTGACGAATGTATTCGCCAGAACAAAGCTGGAACGGTTTCGCCGCTGGCGATTGAGACTTCCGGCCACGGTGCTCTGTCTGAAAACTACTATCTCGATGATGGTGCTTATCTGGCTGTGAAACTCTTGATTGCTGCTGCCAAGGCCAAAGCAAAGGGTAAGAAACTCGCTGACCTTGTGGCAAAGTTGGGCGAACCGGTGGAAGGCTGTGAATATCGTCTGAAAATCAAGGGTGAAGAGGATTTCCGCGGCTATGGCAACAATGTCCTCAAAACCTTTGAAGAAAGAGCGCAGGCTGCGGGCATTAAGATTGCCAAACCATCCTACGAGGGTGTGCGTCTGGTATTCCCGGATGGCTGGGCGCTGTTGCGTATGTCCCTGCATGACCCCAATATGCCGCTGAATGTCGAAAGTCGTAAGGCGGGCGGTGTACAGGTTATCGCCGATAAAGTAAAGGAGCTGCTCACGGGCTTTACGAGTCTCGACATGAGCGTGTTTGAAAAATAATGGCTAAGGCAACATTAGCGGAGGATACGGCGCAGGCTATTATCCGATACATCATTGAGAATCGGTTAAAACCCGGCGATAAACTGCCTACGGAACCAATCTTTATGGAAAAATTGGGCGTGGGCAGAGGTACCCTGCGGGAAGGCATTAAATTACTGGCTGCGCGGAATATCCTGGACATTCGCCAGGGGGCAGGTTCTTATGTTTCGCATCGACGGGGAATCCCGGATGACCCATTGGGCCTGACTTTTATTGAAGAGGACAGTGGGCTGATCGTGGATTTGCTGGATGTGCGTCTGCTGTTTGAGCCGCATGTAGTCAGACTGGCGGCTGCCAGGGCCACAGAGGCCGAAAAAGTGGCGATTCTGGAGCAGGCGGCAGAGGTAGAGCGCTGTATTGCTGAAGGTGAATCCTATGTAGCTGCGGATACCCGCTTTCATCGTTTGATAGCTGAAGCCAGCGGCAACAAGGTTTTCGGCAATCTCACCTATGTGCTCAATACGTCTATAGCCCAAAATATTGCCATCACGCAGGATTACGGTCTGGCGGCAATGTGCCTTTCCAAAGGGGCTATTGTGTTGCATCAGGACGGAAAGCAGTATACGGAGGAGAACATCTCAGGCTTGCTCGAATTCCGGGCAGTTTCCAAGAAAATCCGCCGTTCTGGCGGCAGACTGAAAGGAAATCCGAAGCGCACAGCGGAGCAGGATACCGCATTTGAAACGGCGCTCCGCCGCCTGCTTCTACAACAAACAAACGCATCTAAATAGGAGACACTATGCATACAATTCTCATCACCAACGATGACAGCATCACAGCGGACGGACTGTACCGCCTTGCCAAAGAAGCCCAGAATTTCGGGAAGGTTTACATTGTCGCGCCGGACGGTCAGCGGTAGCGGACGTTCTGCTGGATGCGGGGCATCTTCGGCTCCTCCAGCATGAGGGCGTAACAGAAGCGCAGATAGGCGCTGATGTCGCCGTCGTAAATATCCACGTCCATGAGCTGGGTG
>CADBYQ010000235.1 GCA_902798865.1 Pseudoselenomonas ruminantium
CCCTAAGTGATGTCCGTACAAACCGTCATTTTCGTAGTGATAAGCAGCAAGTACATCGATGTTCTTGTTACAGGAGCAACGAGTTCGCAGCAATAGGCTAATCCGTAACTTGGGGCGAACGGGGGAGTGCTTTTTCTGTAGGAGCGACTGCCTGAACGCAGTGAAGGCCGGCCCGACGCAGGCAGCAACTAGAAAGCACGTTGAAAGACGCGCCGCCGGCCTGCCCGGCGCATATAGCTAAACAGCGATTTCTGTCAGGGAGGGTCGTTTAGCGGAATCAGAAAAAGTACTCCCCCGTTCGCCCTTGACTACGTATGAACAAGATACCTTTACCACGAACTGAACTCCCCGACAAACTGCAATTTACAAAAACTCCCTTGACGCCTGCTATTGCACACATCAAGGGAGTTTTCACTTCAAAACCTTACATATTCCCGCAGCTTGGCAAAATCGATATAAGTCGGTGTGTCAGGATTGCGGGAGAGATAATCCTGCTGTTCTTCTTCTGCCGGCTGAAAACTTTGCAACTTTTCGGCCAGTGCATAGAGCTTGCGTGTCCGTTGCGGATTGCTGTTGGGATCATTGACCGTAAGCTGTGCATTGCCTACTGCCGGAGCTTTGCCCCGATTGGCAATGAAGTTTAAATGCAGCTGTATCTGCGGTTCATCTTCCGCCGCCGTATAGAACACCCCGGCTCTGTACATTGGCCCTCTTGCCTTGCCCTGTCCATCCGGAACATAGGGATTGACCACGGCAAAGAGGATATCCAAAAGCTTGGATATATCCATCTTTTTGGGATTGTAAATTACTTCCACTCCCATATAGGCCATAACCTTCCCCGATGCCACATCCGCATAAGCTGCCTCCTTTTCCCCATTGATATAGCCCGTGCGGGTTGTCACCACTCCTGGAAGATGAGCAAAGACTTCCTGCAGTTCATGGAAATCCCCGCCGGAAAAGTAGATTTTCTTGGTATACAAATACTCACCCCTTTTCCTGTTCGGGATGGAAGATATCCACTTGCCGGTGCGCCGCCCGCTCCACATCAAAGAGTTTCACGAGCTCGGCCACCGCCTGCGTAGGCGAAATCGTGCCATCGAGCACGGCCTCACGCACCTCCGGCATTCTCCCCGTAATCACCGGGTCTTCAAAGAACAGATTGTGCAGATGCTCGTCAATCATGCTATGCATCCAGTCCAGGAGCTGTCCATCCCGGCGCATATCCCAGATGCCGCTCTTTTGCGTATTCTCCCGAAAGCCCTTGATGACTTCCCAGAGTTCCTTAAGGCCTGTCTTTTCCATCGCCGAACACATATAAGCATGAGTGGGCCAGCCGGGGGTTGCCGGGCGGATGTATTCGAGCATCCGCTCATACTGGCCCCGCGATACCTTCGCCTTGACCAAATTATCCCCATCGGCCTTGTTGACGACAATGGCATCGGCCAGTTCCATAATCCCCTTCTTGATTCCCTGCAATTCATCCCCGGCGCCAGTGAGCACCACGAGCAGGAAGAAGTCCACCATCGAGCGTACGGTGGTTTCTGACTGGCCCACCCCAACGGTCTCAATGATGATGACATCATAACCTGCCGCTTCGCACATCAACATGGTTTCCCGACTCTTGCGGGCAACGCCCCCCAACGTCCCGCCTGCCGGTGAAGGGCGGATAAAGGCTTCCCGCCGCCGTGACAAGGTCCCCATCCGGGTCTTATCCCCCAGTATAGAGCCCTTGGTGACGGAACTTGTCGGGTCGACGGTCAGCACCGCGACCTTATGCCCCGCATCGCAGAGCATATTGCCGAAGGCTTCAATCATGGTGCTTTTGCCCGCTCCCGGCACACCGGTAATGCCAATGCGCAGAGCGCTCCCCGTATGCGGCAAAAGCCGCTGCAACACCCTTTGGGCCTTGGCAAAATGGCGGGGGCTGTTGCTTTCAATCAGCGTGATGGCGCGGGAAAGCGTCATCCTGTCCCCCTTTAAGACACCGTCCACATAATCATCCTCGGACATAATCAGGCGGCGTTTTGGCTTCATCTTCCCACTGGTCAGGGCGGGATTGATATTGCCCACGGTGGTATCCTTGATGCCTTCAATGCCCCCCATGACCGAACAGGCAAATTTTTCATTTGGTTCCTCTGGCACCCAGCTGGGCTTTGATGTACTGTATTTTTTCTCCATCATTGCCTCCTTCAAAAAGCCCTCCCTCAACATGCAGGGAGGGCTTGTCGGTTATTCTTCGGCCAGTTCCTCCTTCGCCCGGTCAATCAGCAGGGTCAAAAGCTTAATGCCGGCCTCCGGGATATTGGTGCCCGGCGCGAAAATCGCCACCGCACCATGCTCATAGAGATTGTCGTAATCCTGTACAGGAATTACGCCGCCAATGCAGACCATGATATCCTCACGGCCCAGCTTTTTGAGTTCGTCCACCAGTTGCGGCAGGAGCGTATTATGTCCGGCAGCCAGCGAGCTGAAGCCGACCATGTGCACATCGTTATCGACAGCATCCTGCGCCGTTTCTTCCGGCGTCTGGAACAGCGGGCCCACATCGACATCCCAGCCCATGTCCGCAAACGACGAGGCGATAACCTTCTGACCGCGGTCATGGCCGTCCTGGCCCATCTTCGCCACGAAGATACGCGGACGGCGCCCCGTGAGTTCTTCAAACTCGTCGGCCATGGAGCGGGCCTTCTCCAGTTCCGTCTTGTCGGTGAATTCGGAGGAATACACACCCGAAATGGTATGAATAACCGCCTGATAGCGGCCCGAAACCTTTTCGACAGCATCGGAGATTTCGCCCAAAGACGCGCGGACTCTAGCGGCCTCCACAGCACATTCCAAGAGGTTGCCATTATCGCGGCTATCAGCCGCCTTGGTAATCGCTTCGAGTGCCCGGCGCACATCATCGTCATTACGTTCACGCCGCAGTTTTTCGAGGCGTTCCACCTGTGCATTGCGCACGGCGGTGTTGTCGATGGCGAGAATTTCCAGCGGATCTTCCTTTTCGAGACGGTACTTGTTGAGCGGGTCTTCCTTTTCGAGACGGTACTTGTTCAAGCCCACAATCGTTTCGTTGCCGGAGTCGATTTGTGCCTGACGGCGGGCAGCGGCTTCCTCGATACGCATCTTGGGCAGGCCCGTAGAGATGGCCTTGGCCATGCCGCCCAACGCCTCGACTTCCTGAATATGCGCCCAGGCACGGCGGATGATTTCGTTGGTAAGCGCCTCGACATAGTAGGAACCGCCCCAGGGGTCGATAATCTTGCAGACCTGCGTCTCATCCTGAATATAGAGCTGCGTATTACGCGCAATGCGGGCCGAGAAGTCGGTCGGCAGGGCGATGGCTTCGTCGAGGGCATTGGTATGCAGGGACTGGGTGTGGCCGAGGGCTGCGCCCATGGCCTCCATCGCCGTGCGGGAGATATTGTTGAACGGGTCCTGCGCCGTAAGCGACCAGCCTGAAGTCTGGCAATGCGTTCTGAGCGCCATGGACTTGGGTTCCTGCGCGCCGAAGGACTTGACGATTTTCGCCCAGAGCACGCGGGCCGCCCGCATCTTGGCCACTTCCATAAAGTAGTTCTTGCCAATCGCCCAGAAGAAGGACAGACGCTTGGCAAAGGCATCCACCGGCAAGCCGGCATTGATACCCGTGCGGATGTATTCCAGGCCATCGGCCAGCGTATAACCCAGTTCGATATCGGCAGGTGCTCCGGCCTCCTGCATATGGTAGCCGGAAATGGAAATGCTGTTGAACTTCGGCATGTATTTCGTCGTGTACTCGAAGATATCGCCGATGATGCGCATGGACATTTCCGGCGGATAGATATAGGTGTTGCGCACCATAAATTCCTTCAGGATATCGTTCTGAATCGTGCCGGCCAGGATTTTCTTATCCACGCCCTGTTCGACACCGGACTGGATGAAGAAGGCCAGAATCGGCAATACAGCGCCGTTCATGGTCATGGATACGGACATCTGGTCAAGGGGAATCCCGGAGAACAGAATGTTCATATCGAGCATGGAGCAGACCGACACGCCAGCCTTACCTACGTCACCGACTACGCGGGGATTATCCGCATCATAGCCGCGGTGCGTCGGCAGGTCAAAGGCGATGGAAAGCCCCTTCTGACCGGCGGCCAGGTTGCGGCGGTAGAACGCATTGGATTCCTCAGCCGTGGAAAAACCCGCGTACTGGCGTACCGTCCAGGGACGGAACACATACATGGTCGAATACGGCCCACGCAGGCAGGGCGGAATCCCACTGGCAAAGTCCAGATGGTTCATATGGTCGTATTCATCATGGTTGTAGAATGGCTTTACGGGAATATGTTCCATGGTACGGCGGGTAAGGTTATCAAACTCTGCCCCAGCCTGCGCAGAAAAGAGTTTTTCCCACTCGCGCGCGTCGGTTCCCGCAGGCTCATCTTGGTAAAGTCAGGATTTTGGTAGCTCATTATGCAATCATCCCTTTCTTCTGCTGCAGGAGCTGCAGGATTTTATAGCAGTTGGCCTTGACGGAAATATATTCATCAATACCGGCTTCGTTGTAGGTTTCAAGCAAATCCTTCGGCGCGGCACCGGCTAAGAACACCGTTGCCTTGGGCAGCACTTCATGGAGTTTAGGCGCCAGCTGCGGCACGATTTCGGGGTAGGTCGCATCCGTCGAGCAGATAACCACGGCATCCGCGCCGGATTCCTTAGCCGCCTGGGCCGCTTCTTCCACGGTCGGGAAGCCGTTATTGCCGAGCACTTCAAAGGCACCGACCTGCAAAAAGCCCGTGGTGAAATCGGCTCTGGCCTTGTGCTGCGGAATGGGCCCCATATTGGCCAGGAAAATCTTCACATTATCGTTATGCTCAGCCTTGTAAGCCTCCGTAGTCTTGCGCAGGGCTTCAAAGCGTTCACTCCAGCGGTGCGGGGCAATGGCCGTAACCGTTTCGCTTTCCTTGCCAGCTAAAGCAGCAGCGATTTCGGCCGTCGTGGCACCAGCCTGTGCCGCTTCGATAGCCAGGCTGACCAGGCAGCCTTCACCAGTCTTTAAGGCCGCGAGTTTTTCTGCCTTAAAGGCTTCGTCGATATCGGCCAGATAGGCTTCGACCTGTGCCGTACGCCGTTTCTTGTTTTCCTCCACATCCTCAGGACGCGGGTCGAGCAGTTTTTCCGTCAT
>CADBYQ010000236.1 GCA_902798865.1 Pseudoselenomonas ruminantium
GCTTGAACAGCGGCGTATATAGCGGTGGACATGGTCTGGGTGTGTCCGGGAATGTTGCCGGCAAACATGATGGTAGCGCCAAATTCACCTATCGTCCGGGCAAAGGACAGAACCAGTCCGGCCAGAATCCCTTGCCGGGTATTCGGCAGGAGAATGTGCCAGAAAATGCGCCATTCCGATACCCCCAGCGTACGGGCGGCATAGATGATATTCGGGTCTAACTGTTCAAAAGCACCGCGGGTGGTGCGGTACATAAGCGGGAGGGAAACAACAATTGCCGCAATAACAGCAGCGGGCCAGGTAAAAACCAGATGAATATCCCATTGCAGCAGCGTTTGGCCGATAAAACTGCGTTTGCCAAATAGCAACAGCAGCAAAAAGCCGACTACTGTAGGCGGCAAGATCAGGGGTAGCGTGATAATGGCATCCATGAGGCCCTGGCCTTTGTGCATACGCATAACCCCATAGGCCAGAAAAATGCCGATAAAAAAGGTGATGGTTGTGGCGGTGACTGCTGTTTCCAGCGTGATGATAAGGGGATTCCAGTCAAGCATCTTTGTACCTCGTTAACTATTCATCATCATAATCTGCTCAGGTGGCAGATAGAGATAAAGTGTCGTTTTTTTCAACTGCTGCCATTGCTGTTTGTCCAGTTCCCAACGCAGCGGCTTTACCGCTTTTCCTTGAGGGCGGACCATGACGATATAGGAAAACGTATCTTCAATCACGCGCACAACCTCCATGGGGAAAACATTTTCCCCGGCAGCTTTTTCCTGTGCGGTCAGGAAATGTGCCCGGATAGCGGTGTATTTTATTTTGGATGAAGGTTCGGCAACGGTTTTCAAGGGCAAATCCCAATCCAGGGCGTAGATATGCCGGTCATCTATGCGTTGGGCGCGGGAAATATTTTTACAGCCGGTCAGCAGTGTGGCCGCAAGTGTTTGTGGATTATGGAAAAGGTTTTTGGTGTTTTGCGGAGTTTCCATTTTGCCTTGGTTGATGACAGCAGCCTTATCCGCCAGACGATAAACTTCGCCACGGTCATGAGAGACGAGGATTGCGGTTCTGCCGTAGGCTGGCAGTATATCCATGAGCTCGGTTTCCATCTGTCCTTTCAGATAACTGTCCAAAGCAGAAAACGGTTCATCCAATAGCAGGATTTTGGCCGGGGTGGCCAAAATGCGGGCCAGGGCTGCTCGTTGCTGCTGACCGCCAGAGAGCGCTGCAGGATAGGTGTCTGCAAGGTCTGTCAGTTGAAAGGTATTTAGGAGTTTCTGTATCGTTTTATCGTTGTGGGCGGTATTGGGGGGCATGACAAAACGAATGTTTTCTGCAATGGTCATATTCGGAAAGAGTGCGTAATGTTGAAACAGATAGCCAATTTGCCGTTTTTGTGGCGGCAGGTTAATCTGTTGTTCGCTGTCGAACAGGACTTTTCCATCCAGTACGATGTGGCCCTTGTCAGGCCTTTCAATGCCGGCAATGCATTTGAGTGTCATGCTCTTGCCACAGCCGGACGCGCCTAATAGGGCAAAGACTTCATCTTTTAAGGTAAAGTCAGCCTTTAAGGTGAAAGCCGGCAGTTTTTTTTCCAGGGATACGATAAGTTCCATACATTTCCTCACTTGCAAATAAAACCATATTTGGTGAAGATGGCGCGGGCTTTTTCCGAAGCGGCAAAAGCAAGAAAGGCGGTGGCTTCTTCGGGATGTTTGGTGTCACGAAGAACGGCAGCCGGATAGACAATAGGCTGATGCGTTCCGGCAGGAGCTGCAGCCACGACTTTTACCTGCGGAGTGCTGGCCGCATCGGTGGCGTAGACGATGCCGCAGTCTGCCTCGTCGGTTGCTACCCAGGCCAGTACCTGACGAACATCGTAACCGTAGACGGCTTTTGCTGTTAGGTCATCGGAAATTCCCAGATTGGTTAGTACTTCCTCGGTGTACTGGCCGACAGGTACGCTGCTTGGGTCACCAATGGCGATGTGCTTGAGTTCAGGACGGCTGAGGTCTGTAAATGCGTTCAGTTCAAACCTGCTGTTTTGCGGTACAATCAGCACGAGCGAATTTTCCAGTAAATCCTTGCGCGTGCCTGCCAGCAGATTGCCAGATTTTTCCAATGCGTTCATTTGCTTAGCGGCGGCAGAGAAAAATAAATCGGTTTGCCCGCCGTTCTCAATGGCCTGTTGGAGCGCACCGCTGCTGCCGAAGTTGAACGTAATGGTTACCTCGGGATGTTCCTGCGTATAAACTGCTGCCAGTTCCTGCATAACATCGGTAAGACTGGCTGCTGCAGCTATATGGAGCTCAATTGGGGACTGTTTTTCCGGTGTGGTAGTTGTAGCTAACTGTTGCTGGCAGCCGACAGAAGCAGTTAGAATCAGAATGGTTAAAAGCAGAACAAAAAATTTTTTCAAGACATTTCCTTCATTTCGTTGATAGATTGTAATTTATAACGACAGATAAAGCTGTTGGGAAATAAGAGAGCCATATTTCATATAGAAATGATAGTAAAGCAGGAGCAGTGTGAGTACAGCAAGGTTGCTGCCGGTAAAGGTCAGTAGATAGTAGCCGGGCTTGCTGAAACGGGTCTGCAGGTAAGCCTTGAAGGAAATCACGCTGGCCATGGAGGCAATGATGGTGCCCAGCCCGCCAATATTTACGCCCAGGAGCAACGGAGCGTAGTTTTCGGTGTAACTGGCCAGCAAGACCGTGGCGGGAACGTTGCTCAAGACCTGGCTTAGGAGCAGGGATACCCAGAATTCATGGCCGTTTAGCATTTTTGCGGGCCAGCTTTGGAACAGTTCAATATGGCTCAGATTGCCTACGCCGATAAATAACAGGGCAAAGAGCAGGAGTAGTTTATAGTCCGCTTCTCTGTATAAGTGGCAATTGAGCAGAGCCAGAGCGGGCAGCACAAAACCTGCCAGCAGGGGAAAACTCAGCAGATGTACGACATGGAGCAGGCAGAGCGTGAACAGGAACAGCAGGGGAAGGATGTTCTTCCAGGGCAGAG
>CADBYQ010000237.1 GCA_902798865.1 Pseudoselenomonas ruminantium
GCGATCTCATCGTGGAGTATTTCATCACCAAGGGAATCTACAGCGTTGATAGCATCAATGAGCAGCTATGCCTCCGGGGCCACAAGCCGCTTACAAACTGGCGAAAGCTCAAGGATGAGTAACCCTGCACAGCAAAAAAAAATTCCAAGGTTGCCTGCTAGGCAACCTTTTGAATGTTGGTCCGTACTATACTAAAGCTAAGCCGCATAAAATAAGGAGTATATCACAGGCCAGCGGGAGTGGCGCACTTCCTCGTTTCAAGGGGGAAGTGGTAGAGCTGATAAAGGATCTGGTGGTCAGCGCATAAGAAGGGATGTGTGGAGAATGCGCGAAATTTCTGATTTTCTCACCCAAAAGGGTAAAGAGTGGCTCAAGGAGGAATGGGAACGTTCTAAGGAAAAGGCTAGAGATGAGGAATGGCCAACCCGCTACCATCACTGGTGCGGGACCCCGGATATTATGAAGCAAATATTTGAGCGTACTACATCAAAGAAAGGGTTTTGATTTTGATGTTTGAGTTAGAAGATACAACTATGGATAATTTTGCCAAGATAACGGTTTTGGGCGTGGGCGGTGGTGGTATTAATGCCGTCAATAACATGATAGAGCAAGGGCTGGAAAACGTGGGCTTTATCGCTATTGACAGCGATGCCGAGACATTGCTCAAATCTGCGGCCTCAAAGCGGGTGCAGATTGGTGCGAAAAAAGGAACTAATGACCATCATCCGGAAACGAGCGAGGGACTCGCCGAAGAGTCCCGTGAAGATATACTTGAGGCTTTGCGGGGCGCAGACATGGTGTTTGTTGTCGCCGGGCTGGACGGAGGCACAGGCAGCGGAGCCGCCGCGGTGGTGGCAGGTTGCGCCAGAGAACTGGGGGCGCTGACGGTGGATTTGGTAACAGAACCTTTCCACGTCAAAGAAAAGGACGCAGCGTCAAAAGCTGCGTCTGTCATTGACAAATTAAAAGAGCAAGCCGATGCAGTGATCACTGTTTCTCGCCGATGCCTTTTGGAGCTTAACGGCCAAGATACACCTATAGAAGAAGTCGTTCATGCTGCTGACAATATATTTTATCAGACTGTGAAAGGCATTGGCGACATTATCGGCCAGTCCGGTATCGACAATTTGGATTTTGCTGATGTAAAATCCATACTGGTTAATTCCGGCACGGCGTTTATTGGCTTTGGCGAGGCTGCCGGTGAAAATGCGTCACTTGCGGCAGTCAAAGCGGCCATAGAGTCACCTCTCTTGAAAGGGCTAAAGGGAGCGCGGGCCATCTTGATGAATATTGTCGGCTCCAGCAGATCCATTGGCGGCATGATTGAAGTCAACAAAGCCACGACAGCCATACAGGAACTTGCGCATCAGGATGCAGAAATCATCTGGGGGGTTACAACGGACGAGGCCATGGGGGAAAAAGTCAGCGTCATCGTAATTGCCACGAAGCTGGCGGAGGATAGCGATGAGGTGAAAATCTAAAGATAAATAATATAATGAGGAAATTTTGTAAGGTTGTCTGACAGGCAACCTTTTTACTGTTTGCGCATACTCTCTAAAGGAGTATGCGCAGACCAACGGAGCGGGAACAGTCGGCAGGTATCATCAGTGTGCAGATGTATACGGATAAGATTTGGAAAATGATGGAGCGGGCGCGCAAAGGCAAAGCAGTATGAGCGCTACTCCAATGAAGAAACCGCCATCCGTGCGGAATGCTATCTGGGAACTGTGGCTGTGGCACCAGCGAACATTTTGTCATGTGGTGCAAGACCAGCATTGCCGAATCACATGAGCTGGAGTATATGTGTGGAGGTTGGCAGGATGGTGGTATTATATTAGCGGTGCTTGGCATAATGTGACATTTTGAATTAGATATACACAAATATGGATTCTAATTATCAGTTAGGGCTTCGAGACGATTCTCGGAGCCTGTTTTGCTATGCAAAGTTTTATTGGGCAAATATTAAAGCAATTCAAGTTAAAGTTTCGTATTTAGGCTACTAATGTTCAATGTTAGAAACTTTTTCGGATTCCGGATATGAGATAATAATAAGAAGGTGGGGGTGAGCTCGTGGATGTCCGAAAGGCAATTATATTTAAGCAAATAGGTGCTAAGATTGCATACTATCGCACATTGCGTGGCTTGCACCAAGTTGATTTAGCAAATAAGATCGGCGTGAGTAAGAGTGTTTTAAGCCGTATTGAACGTGGTAAATACAATGATAATATATCTGTTTCCTTGTTGTTGGATATTGCGGATGGTCTTCAGATTGATATGGCTATGTTGGTAACATTCAATGAGCAGGAAAAACAGATGTGGTGGAATGAATTAAAAGATTGATGGGAAGCGTATAGGAGGAGTACCTTACTAAAGATAAAATTATATTTTATAAAGAAGGCCTTTTCATAATTAAGGAATGTAATGTTGAGAAAAAGGATTTTTTTTGAATAGAGGATGAGGGAGCAGTGGCTGGTGAGAATATAGAATAATATAGCAGGTTGGGCACAGTAGGATATTTTGTACATAGATGTATTCTGTTGTGTCATTTTTATAGGATTAAAAATGAAATTTCAAGATAATAGAATGGATAAATTTTAGAAAATAGTAAATTTTATGGTAGCTCGGAGTGCTGAGAAATATAGTATTAGAATTTTGCCTGAGATAGCTTGGGAGGGCTGAATATGAAGGATTACGTAGCGATGTTCCAGCAAAAAATCGCCGAGATTGATCAAGAGGTCAAGGCCGTGCATATCGTCAACGCCGGGAACATGAACCACGGCAAAAGCTCAATATTCAATTCCCTGCTAGATTGCATCCACTTCGCCGAGGAGGATATACGCACGACGGTAATGGCAGACAAGGCATTGTGGCAAGATAATGTATATTTGGTGGACACACCTGGACTTGATGCAGAGGATATTGACGATAACGAGGCTTACAAAACCTATCCACAAGCCAACGTGATAGTATTCGTGCATACACTGGGGACAGGGGAGCTTCATGCTAATGCTCAGGATGAGGAAAACCTTGCCAAAATCAAAGATAAAATCCTGTTGGATGTGAAGAATGTCTGCGGCGGCGAGAATTTCAGGACGTTTGTGGTATCCAATCCGCGCTATCGCAAAGGCCGTGACGAAGACAAGAAAGTCCTGCTGAACAAAAGCGGCATGACGGAACTGCGGGATTATTTGCAGAGCCAGGTGGACGAATGGCTGGCGGAAAATGATGTTATCCGCAAAACAAGGATACACAAGGAAAAGGAGGAGTTGCAAAAGCAATTAGAACAGGAACGGACTAATATAGAGAAGACCATGGAAGCGAAAGAAGGCGCTCGCAAGGCCAAGCAACAAATCATCATTACGAAGCTAGAAAATATTCTCGGAGAACAAAGGGAACGGGAAGAGGAATTAAAGTCCCGCACTGCGCGGCTGTCGGATCTGAAACATCGCTTAAAGATTTTGCGGGAAAAGCATGAAAAGGACAAAGCCAAGTTTTAAGGAGGATGGCATATGTTTGTAGCGGCGGTAGGCGGCGTAGTAGGCGTTGTGGTTGTCGGGGCAGTCAATCACAGCGACTACAGCGACCACTATAATTATTCTGAATATGGCGATTCCAGTGAGCTGGATGAGATAAAGAAGCTGGAAGATGAGGTAAATAAAAAGGAAAAAGGCATCGAAGCATATAAGCGGGATGCCAAGGAAAAATATCAGGCACGGCTAAATGAGCTAAAACAGGAAGGAACTTATGCGTCTCTAGACGCAGCAAAAGCCAATATATTAGAGGCTGTAAAAAAGGAAATGCAGGCAGAAGTGGCTGCCGAGATACAGGACGAAAAGCAACAGCTAGAATACATTGACCAGATGATAGCCAGGATTAACGAAATCGAACTGGCCGAAAACCATCAGGGAGGCAAAGTATGAGCTATATCGTGGAGACTGTAGAGGATTTTTTTGCCAAACTGGACAGAATGCAACAGGAATTGGCAAAGTTTTCTCAGGAGATAGATGACCGCAGCGAAAAGATACCGGCATTGTTAAGGAATTTTGAAAAGGCGGTATTTGCCTCATCCGAGGATATAAAGATATCCAGCAAGAATGCGGTAGATAAGGCGGCGCAAAAGTCATTGGCTAATCTGCGGACTAGCATTGAATCATGGCGCCATAAAACGGAGCAGGAACGCAAGGGACGTGAATTCATCCAGAAGAACGAGAAGTATCTGGTGGTCATGATTTTTGGCGCAGTCAAGGCTGGAAAAAGCTCTTTGGGTAATTTCTTTGCTGGGCAGAAGTTTCTCACCGCCCCTTTTGATAATCCCTACAAGCATATTGCGCCTCCTGTGTTTGAAACGGAGGAACGTGGACGTAATAGCGGCGATGTAGAGAAAGACGAGAACGGGAATACCTGGTTTTCGGAGGGGGTGATTGACACCACCGGCACCATCCAGTATTTCACCCTTAGCGGCCTGCGCTGGGTAGACTCGCCGGGAACTGGGGCCGTCGAAAAAGACGGCGATTACAAGGACATGACCAAGTTAGTGGAAGAATACCTGCCCTATACCGATATGTGCATTTTTCTCATGAACAGCTCCGAGCCGGGATTGCAGGACGATATGCGCTATATGAACGAACTTAGCAAGCAGGGGCAAGAGGCGTTAATTGTCATTACCCGGTCGGACAAGAAGGACGAGGATGTGGATGATGAGGGAAATCTTATCTCCACTACCATT
>CADBYQ010000238.1 GCA_902798865.1 Pseudoselenomonas ruminantium
GCGTTTAGCGCAATTGGCGGATTTTTACCACCAGCTTCCCGAGGGACTATCCACCCGTTATGGAGACGGCGGGCAAAAATTATCCCAAGGGCAGTTAAAACGGCTGGGACTGGCCCGCCTTATCCTGCAAAATAACCCTGTTATGCTATTGGACGAACCGACTACCGGTTTGGATGAGCACACCGAAGCCAAGATTATCCACACGCTGGATGTCATCGCCAAAGGCCGCACCATGATTATCAGCAGTCACCATCCGGCGGTATTGCAGCTTGCCGATAATGTTGTCGATTTACACGCTTACCTGCCAAGAGAGGAGGATATGCCATGATAAAGGAAATATGGTCATTACTCCGCCCGCTGGATATTCTGCTGCTCCTGCTGCTCAGCCTGTTGGCTTTACTGTCCAACCTTGGCTTGCTCGGAGCGGCCGCCTGGCTAATCAGTTCTGCCGCCCTGCAGCCGCCCTTATATGCGCTGACTTTGGGTATAACCGCTGTGCGTGCCCTGGGTATCGGACGGGCACTGCTGCGCTATGGCGAGCGTTATTTTACCCATAAAAATGCCTTTGCCGTCTTAGCGGCGCTGCGCCTGCGCCTTTACGATACAGCCAGCCATCTTGCCGGCTTTCCCCAGACAGCCAAAACGAAAGGCACGCTGCTTCACGATATATTGACCGGTGCCGATATTCTGCGGGATTTTCTGCTGCGCGGACTGCTGCCGCCCCTGACGCTTCTATTGGCTGTACTGCTCGTAACACTTTTGCTCAGTCCCTATCTGTCTTACGGTCTCTTTATCCTGCCCATTCTTTACCTGAGCCACTGCCTGCCCCTTTGGATAAGCCCGCAACAATCGAACAGCAGCCACTACCGCAGCCAGCTATTGGACTTTGCCCAGGGCAGTCATGAGCTATCACGGGCCGGCAGTCTGAATGTTGCAGTCACCCAACTTGACCAAACTGCTAAACACTGGCAGAAGAATTTATTTCGCGATAAGACCCGCACCAACCAGATTGATTTTCTTCTGGGCCTGCTGCGTATTTTCGCGTTTCTTTGGCTCTTTATCCTGCTGCTCACAGCACTACAGCAAAAACAAATTGATGGCATTACCCTCTGTACCTATTTACTGGTGCTTTTAGCTCTCCTGAATGAATTTGCCGCCCTGCCCGCAGCTGCCCGCCATTTCCGTCAGGCACAGAACGCCGCTGGTTGGCTGTCTCCCTATTCAGCAGACACTTCTACCAGCACCAATTCCCCAGATGTTCATAATCTGCTCACGGTTTCCGCTTTGGAATTTCATTATCCCCAAGGGCTGCCCGTCTTTTCTACATTAAGTTTTTCACTACACTGGCCTGTCTGCTGGCCGGGCTTTGGGCACCCACAAAGAGAAGTATCCATTATGGCTCCGCTGTTCGGCCCTTTATCTGCACAATTCCGCAGGGAAGTTTCCTGTTTGCCGGTTCCATAAGAGAAAACTTTCTCAGACTCCATCCCGCCATCACCGCAGATGAAATACAACAAGCCTTGCAAACGGCGCAGCTCACAGCGGTCTGGCAAAAACTTCCGCAAGGGCTCGATACCCCCTTAGGGGAAAATGCCTGCCATCTTTCCGGCGGCGAGCGCAATCGTTTGGCCAGCGCCCTTATCCTGGCTAGTTCTGCCCCGGTGCTCCTCTTTGATGAGCCCACCGCAGGTCTTGACCTTCCCAAAGCCAATAAGCTATTGGACGCCATCTTAAAGCGAGCTGACCAGACCGGACAGACCGTAATCATCATCACGCATGATTTACCGCAGCTATCCCGCTTTTCCCAGGTAATCCGGCTTACGCCATCACAAACTTAATATTGGTTTTTCCTGTTGCCTATGGTAAAATATTACTAATATACTTTTCTACTTTAAGGATGTGATTTTTCGTTGGATAGTTCTGACACAGGTTTATTATTGGTATTGATGATTGTTCTGCTGTTGACGCTCGGCTTCTTTTCCCTGATGGAAACGGCCATTGCTGAAAGTCACCGCAGTAAATTGGAAAAAATGCAGGAAGACGGCAATACCGATGCTGAAAAGGTACTTGAGCTGTTGGAGCAGGATGACCGTATGCTTTCCCTGTCCCAGATTGGCATTACCATGAGCAGCATCTTAATCGGGGTCTGCACAGGCGTACTACTCGCCCCTATGGCCGCAAAGCTTTTGCCGATTCCCCATGCGCAAACATTATCATTGGTAATCAGCGTGCTCGTTATTACCTGCCTGGCCCTGCTGCTCGGCGAATTTCTGCCCAAGAAGACCGCTATGCAAAAGCCGGAAGCTATGCTGCTGAAATATCACGGCATTATGCGGCTATTGGCCAGAGTTACCCGCCCCTTTGTTTCTCTGCTCTCCGGGGCAGCCAATATGATTCTCTTAATCTTTGGCATCAATCCCCATGCTGCAGATACCGTAACGGAAGATGAGGTCAAGGACTTAATTGAGCAGGGTACGGAAGATGGTACCTTTGAAAAGACCGAGCAGGCCATGGTGGACAAGATTTTCCACCTGAGCGACCAAACGGCCTATGCTCTGATGACCCCCCGCACGCAAATGCTCTGGCTCGACTTAGCCGATTCTCTTTGGGAAAATATGCGGCTTATCCGGGAAACGCCACAGGATATTTTCCCTGTAGGAAGGGATAGTCTCGATGATTTCTGCGGTGTCCTCTATGCCAAGGATTTACTCAATGCCACCCTGGCCCATGAGGTGTTGGATTTATCCCAGTATATCCGCAAGCCCCTCTTTATCCCCCGTTCCATGGAAACCTTCCGCGTGTTGAAGCAGTTCCGCACTACAGGTATTCATGAAGCGATGGTGCTCGACGAATACGGCGGAGTTATCGGCTTTTTGACCATGGACGACATCCTGCAGGAAATTGCAGACAGAACATTTTCCTGAGAGAGATTCTTATCAGATTATCTCGAATACAGATTAATGTTTAGAGAACTCATGGAGAATATAGGCGTATTGCAGCCCACAACTCTCATTGCCAAAAATGGTGGAAATGAGAATATCACAGGCAGGCAGATACCAGACATCCCCGTAACTGGTGTGGTTCTGCGAGGAAAAGCTGCTTTTTCCGTGTCTGCTGATTTCATCCTCATCAACAATCACGGGGTATGCCCCTTTCGCGGCATAAGCCGTGCACATTTCATCAGAGATGGGGTGACTGTTCACCAGCATGAAATCGATGACACCCTTGCCCGCATGGTCGATGATGGCTTTCGCGTGCATGGAGGCCGTATAGCCGTCCGTCTCGCCCGGCTGCGTCATCACGTTGCAGATGTAGATCTTCACCGCATGACTGCGGCGCACGACATCGGCGATGCCATCGACGAGCAGGTTCGGCATGATGCTCGTGTAGATCTCGCCGGGGGCCGGGTCGTTCACATCCGCCTTCGAGAGCGCATCGAGCGCCGACTGCACGGGGTGCACATGCTCGGGGAAGAGGCGCACGCGATGGATGCATTTATGTGCCTCGGGGATGTGGGACTCGCCTTCGACGATGGTGCCGTCCTCCATGATCGCATCGAGGCGCACGTGCTCTTCCGAAGCAGGCAGCACGTTGCCCTTGACCGCGAGAACCTTGGACGACTCCTTGAGCGCTTTCTCCACGTTGCCCGTGACCTCGGTCATGGCCGCGATGAAGAGGTTGCCGAAGCTGTGTCCCGCGAGCTCGCTCTCACCCTTGAAGCGGTACTGGAACAGCTTTTCCATCAAAGGCTCGGTGTCGGCGAGGGCCACGAGGCAATTGCGGAGGTCGCCCGGCGGAATGATGCCGAGGTCCTGGCGCAGACGCCCCGAGGAGCCGCCATCGTCCGCCACGGTCACGACGGCCGTGACGTTCGACGTGGCCTCCTTGATGCCACGCAGCAGCACAGAGAGACCGTGACCGCCGCCGATGACCGCAATCGTCGGGCCTTTGCCCAACTTGCGCTTTTCATAGATAATATCCACAAGCCGCTCCGAGTTATCGGGCAGCAGCACCGTGATCAGCGAGCGGATGACGAAGCGCATGGCCACGAGCATGAGGAGGAGGCCGATGGCCACGACCGCAATACCCACGAGCGTGGTAAAGGTGTAGTTATACGTGCCTTTCCACAGGTAGACGATGCGGAAGATATTTTCCTCGATGACATCGAGAAACTTGTAGTTGAATACGAGCGCGAGGCCCAGGCTCACCAGCATCACGCCGGCCGAGAACAGCAGCAGCCAGCGCTTGAAGCGCATGCCGGGGTAGAG
>CADBYQ010000239.1 GCA_902798865.1 Pseudoselenomonas ruminantium
TCATCTTCACGGGCCTTCTTAAGTCCAGGATGAAGAAGAAATACAAGAAGGACGATAAGGAGATCAACGAATACATAAGCGGCATTTCCGACATCGAGAGCATGAAGCCTGTCATCGAGATCACGAGGCTCGCGCGCGAAAAAGATAATATGACCGACGAAGAGAGATGGGGAATTGTATATGTCCCGAAGGCAGGTGTCAGCAACTCCTTGAAGCGGTGGAATCAGATCCGAGAGTATCTGGAGTTCCGCAAGGTCAAGTATGATGTGGTGCAGTCCGGCGGAGAGGGCTCTATTGAGCGTATAACCCGCCTGCTTATAGATAGCGGCCATCAGACCATAGTTGTGGTCGGAGGTGATGAGGCTCTTAATGACGCCATCAACGCCATTATGTTCTCTCCCCGTGAGATACGCCAGAACCTTACACTCGGTATAGTGCCGAACGGTATTGGTAATGACTTTGCAAGTTATTGGGGACTGGAGGTGGACAATTACAAGAAAGCCATTCACAGCATCATTGAGGCCAAGACCAAGAAGATAGATGTGGGCTACTGCTCGTATCAGGAGAACGGCATGGGCGGCATGACCATCGAGCTCACACCGATGGAAGTTTCCCAGAAGATCGCCGAGACCCTGCGCGTCCCCGTCATCTCCATCGCCGGTGGCGCCCCCTGCGACGGCTCCGAGATGGTCGACATGGACACCTTCGGCGTCATGCCCAGTGGCGTAGTATTGACCAGCAGACTGCATTTTCCCAGCTGCTGTGCGCATAAATTCTCAGACCAATGGCACACCGTCACCTTACCATAGGGTGAAAATTCTTCGGCCAAGGGCTGTGCCTTCGCCGGGTTGCGCACGGCCAGCACCACTTCGGCAGTTCCTGCCTGCAAGAGCCCCCAGATAACGGCGCGTGCTGCGCCGCCAGCGCCCAACAAAACAGCCGTCTTGCCAGCAATATCAATTTGACGGCTGTTTAGCGCGCCCATAAAGCCCAGATAATCGGTATTATAGCCCGTCAGCCTGCCGTTATCGTTGACTACAGTATTGACCGCGCCGATAATCTCAGCTGCTTTATCCACTTCATCCAGCAGCGGCATAATGGCCGCTTTATGGGGAATGGTCACATTCCAGCCACGGTAATTCAGGGCTTTCAGCCCCGCCACTGCCGCTGCCAGATTTTCTGGGGCCACGGGCAGGGCAGTATAGTTATAATCCACTCCCGCTGCCTCAATGGCCGCATTTTGGATAACGGGCGACAGGGAATGCGCTATAGGCCAGCCGATAACCCCTAAATTCTGCGTTTTTCCGGTAATCATCACGCATGCTCCTCGCGGGTTTTGGACAGCAGCTCCATCTTCAGCTCATAATAATCCGGCGTCATATCCAGATAATGGCGGTGCGGATTTTCAAAGCGCTGTTCTTCTTCCCAGATTTCATTGTCCAGCTGCGCCTTTACATAATTGCGGATTTCATCGAGCGTCGGCATATCCTCTACCCGCTTGCCCTGACGCACATAAAGCTTGCGCAGGTTCTTCAGCGTGCAGTTTTCAAAGGTGCGGTTTTTCCACGGTTTCTGCGGGTCAACATAGCGGAAAGGCTGGCTCATATCCACCGGCTCACCGCAAATAGCAAGCATATCGGCTACAGCCTTGCCATCGGCATCATAGACGCGATACAAATCCTTGAGCCCCGGATTGGTGATTTTCTCCACATTTTCCGATACCTTGATGCGCGGTGCAAATTCGCCATTTTCCCCGACAGCGGCCAGTTTGTAAACCGCACCGAACACCGGCTCGGATTTAGCCGTAATCAGACGCTCACCAATGCCAAAGCTGTCAATGCAGGCCCCCTGACTCAACAGCGATGCCACCGTGAACTCATCGAGGCTGTTGGACACCACAATCATGCAGTCCTCAAGGCCTGCGGCATCGAGCATCTTGCGCACTTTCTTGGAAAGGTAGGCCAAATCGCCAGAGTCAATGCGGATGCCGCGCAGGCGCTTGCCCATCGGCTCTAAGATTTCATGTGCCACGCGAATGGCGTTGGGAATACCGGAGTGAATGACATCATAGGTGTCCACCAGCAGCACCGTAGCATCCGGATAGGTTTCTGCATACTTCTTGAACGCCGTGAATTCATCACCATAGAACATCACCCAGCTATGCGCCATCGTGCCAGAGATGGGAATGTTGAACATCTGACCGGCCGATACGGTTGCCGTACCGACTACACCGCCGATATAAGCCGCGCGGGCACCATAAGTTGCCGCATCCATATTATGCGCGCGGCGGGCGCCAAAGTCCGACACAGCCCGGCCATTAGCCGCCTTCACAATGCGGCGCGCCTTGGTCGCAATCAAGGACTGATGGTTGACCTGTGCCAAAATCGCCGTCTCCACCAGCTGGGCATCAATCAGCGGTGCCACCACCGTAATGCAGGGCTCATTCGGATACATAATCGTACCTTCGGGCATGGCATAAATATCCCCACTGAAATGGAAGTTTTCCAAATACTGCAGGAATTCTTCCGAAAACATATTCTGCTGACGGAAATAATCCACATCCTCCTTGGAGAACTCCATATTTTCCACGTATTCAATGACCTGCTCTAACCCTGCGAAAATGGCAAAGCCACCCTTATCCGGATTGGCGCGGTAAAATACGTCAAAGGCTACCTGTACATCTTTATCATGGTCCTGAAAATAACCATTGGCCATGGTCATTTCATAGAAATCCATCATCATCGTTATATTGCGTTTATCAAACTGTGTCAAAAGGACACCTCCAGTATGCGGCAAAGCCGCGGTCTAAAAAATCATACTATTGTATTATATCATTTTGATATCCGGTAATCAAAAAAAATCCGCATTACTCTTGAACCACCTTCTGCCTCCTCGATGGTCACTTTCGTTGCATCTTCTGGCAATAAGTCCTCAATCAGTTCCGGCCACTCGATGAAGCAGAGG
>CADBYQ010000240.1 GCA_902798865.1 Pseudoselenomonas ruminantium
TTTCTTGCTCTCTCTGTTTAATCCCTCAATATATTGTTGACCGCCCTCTTCCATCCGGTCTGTGGGCTTTTTATCCAGTTCACTGCTGAATACTGGCGCCAGATGGCACAAGCAATGCGGATGCACCGGTAGTTTAGGCGTTTCAGCCTTGGGATAGATGCCATTCCCCAGCCCCCAAAGATTAGCCTCAGCATAAAGATTGCAGATATCAAACTTCGGATGCCGTGAAGACAGTTTCCACTGGTAGGCCACCACGCTTTCATCATGGCCATAGCGCTCGACAAAACCATCTGCCCATGCCCTCGCCGCCTCTGTCCGGGCAATGCGCTCGGCAATGTAGCGGCTTTTCTCTTCGATGGCAGTATGCACAGTACGCTGCATGGCCTTTTCTGAGCGTTCCGACACGGCAGTGAGGAGCTCACTATAGGCTGATTTCAAAGCACGGTTAGGAGCACCATCAGCGGCCAATTTATCCACCTGCCGCTGCGCCCTGCGAACCATGCGCAAAAGGTAGGCTTCGTCTTCCTTGGTCAAATCCGACCGTCTGGCAAAATCAATGACCTTCTGCAAATACTTCGGGATGCTCTGCCTGCGTGTAACAGCCTTGCCGCTATTGTAGCCATCATAAAGTTCGCGGGCGGCAGTCATGGCATGACGATTGAGTTTTAGCTGCTCCCTGATTGTCTGGACAATCCTATCCCGCATTTCCTTATCGGCACCATGCAGTTTCTCCGAAAGCGTCATGCCGGATTCATCCCAGGCCTGCTCCAAGGCAGATGGCAACAGGCTGATACTCTTTTTCGCGCCCTTCTCATAAGCAGATAGCATTGAATTTCTTACTGAATCACCGACATAAGCCCCCACGCCCATAGCTTTCCACATGGCATCGACCTTGCCTTCCACATCATCATCGCCATGAAGGTTTGCCATCATCCATGCAGACATACCAGCGGCAAAGGTGCCAAAGTTCTTGGAGAAGGATTTCAGTATCTTGGAGATTGGACTTGCCATACCTCATCACTCCTGCGTTTCAGGCGGCTCAGCATGGAGCTCATCTTCATCCTGCTGCTGGAGCTCACCCACCAGCTCATCAAAACGTTCATCCGATATTCCCGGACAATATGCTGTGATAACCTGCTTCAGGACTTCTTCCCGAATGCCATTTGTAAGACCAAGGTCCAGAACTGCCTGCGCCTGTTCAATCTGCGCAGCCACATCTACAACACCAAAATCGTTGGGGTAAATCACCGTATATTCTATGTCGCTATTCAGCCATGCTGCAAATAAATCCAGCACGGCTTTTTCCGCATCTTCGCATTGGTGAGCAAAATTCGCCAACTGCTGATTGGTTCGCTCAAACTCCCATTGTCTTGCCACACCGCTGACATTGGAAGGTGTCGAGCCAAGGACATAAGACAGGTTGACCATGCGGTACATTTCCTGCACCAGCAGTGTAATCTGCTCCTGCAATGTCTTAGCCGGATCCGAAGACGGCGCAATGAAATCAGGCGTATGGCTGCTATCCGGAGAATAGCCCAGGGCATTATTGTTGCCAATGGTCAGCTCCGTAGCGTCAAGGCTGGGAATCGTCAGCAATGGGAATGTCTGATTCCGCAGGATTTCCCCAAGCCATGAGCAATGGTTATACAAGGATACAGCCGTCTTGGCAATAGGCATAAGCTCCGGCACAGGTTTCATGGTTTTCTGCTCCAGCACCCTTGAAAACAAGGGAACCACAGGCACCCTGCCTAGATTATATGTCCCACTAGTAATCGGCAGGTCATCACCTTCAATCTTCCACGAATCCCTGCCATAGGTCGTATAGCGATAACTGGTCGCGCCATTGTCAATCTTGTTGATTTCCCGGAACTTGATGTAATTGAGATTGCCCATACGGTCCATGCCGTATTCCTGCACATCCTCAGGGCCCATGACATACACATAAGGGAATTTCCGCATGGCCAGCTGTTCAGCTCGACTCCGCGCTATTTTATCCCCGAAATTGTCCACCACGATAAACGCCACACCATAGGTCTTGGCCATGATAGCTGCCCGTTTCATAAAGGCACCAATATCCGTGCCGTTGCCATCCACATCATCCAGAAACGCTTCCACAAAAGACGATGCCGCACCTGTGTAATCCCGCAAAGGCTCTTTCTTAAATATCGGGTCCACCAGCGCATTGACGATGGGCGCGAAGTAATTGAGATAATACGCATTTTTCCTGCGGAAGGTGTAATCGTCATCGCTTTCGCGTTTGTGCTTGGTCAGGTAGCCGCCAGTCTCAAAACCGCCAGTCCCGAAATAGGCATCTTTCAGCAATGTATAGTTTTCCATTCTCTCACCCCCTTAGTAGTTAATCCGTTTAGCGATAATCTTATCCCGTTCCATCACGCTGTCCAAAGCATAGCGGCAGGCGTCAATGGAGTGGTTATTCACGTCCGGATAGGCACTGATAAACTGTCCCTGCCGGTTCTGTTCATACTCATAGCTTACAAATTCCCGATAGGTATTCGGGCACCGGCGTTTGTCGATGTAGATTTTCGCCCTGTCCTGCAGCCACTTCATACCAAAAGCAATGGAATCAGGCCCCTTCTTGGCGCCCTTTATTTTCATGCCAAGGTCTTGCAGCTCCTTGATGGATTTCGGCTCAGCACTATCTGCAGTTACCCAGTCCCAAAGTTTGGGCTTTATCTTCTGATAGGCTGCCCGGTTCGTCAGCTTCTGCTGGTAAACCTCGGCATAGATATACAGGATTTCATGCTTTGCATCGTAGTGCATAGAGACAAAGGCCAGCGGGTCAACAGCAAAGCCGAAGTCTAAGCCTTGATAAATATGGTCAAACTGCGCTATTTGCTTATCCGTCATGCGCATATCTTCCACATTATCGAACACAGCACCACCTGTGCCGGTGACTTCTCCCAGATATTCATGCCGATAAGC
>CADBYQ010000241.1 GCA_902798865.1 Pseudoselenomonas ruminantium
CATTGTACTATTTCTGTATCGGAAAGTAAGTTTGCTTAGGTTGCTTAGACTTTTTATCGGTTTTTATCAACTTTTTATAAGTTATGCTTGACTGTTAAAAGCCTCCCATAAAATTCCCGCATTATCACACACAAAACACTGGACATTTTCTACCTATTATATCCGATTCGGCACCAATAGAAACAATTCCTGCTCTTGATATTTGACTAATAAACAAAGTCAAAAACTGCCCTTCTCACAAAAGGAAAAGAGCAGTTTGGACAGGTTTTTATTCTTTAAATTCGATTTTTCCGCTCATCCCCGATTTAATGGTAAAGGACGGATCAGCGGGCAGGGATATTTTGACAATGGTCAAGGATTTTGACTGGTCAGATTCTGACTCGTCACTTTCCGGAGCTGCGATGTCCTTCACCGTGCCCTGAAGCTTATGACCGTCAATCTCGTAATTGACAAACTCACCCAAACGTACTTTTGCTGCCTGATTTTCCGTGAGCTTAGCTTCCAGCCAGGCATCATTGCTGGCCTGAATGCGGGCTACTTCCTGTTCATTCTTGAGCTCACTATCCGCAGCTACCACCTCGGCCAGGCTGATAACGCCGCTCGCCGTTGCCACAATTTCCGTGGCTTGTTGATCGTTTTTGGCATTGGCTAACGCAATCTCCGCCTGTTTCACCTGTAATTCTGCCTGTTTTAGCACTTCAGGACTGGTCGGAATCACTGTAGTCTGCGGCGCCGCAGCTGCGGCAGGAGCAGCATTAGCTGCTGCCTGTGCTGCCGCATATGCAGCAGCTGCTTCATCGCGCTTAGCCGCACTGATGGCCCCCATGCTAAAGAGTTCATTCATGCGCTGCATGCGGGCATAAGCATTAGCTGCCCGCTGCTGGGCACCGCTGTCCACCACTGGTGCTGCCGGTGCCTGCGCAACCGTCGTTGTCCCTTTTTGCAGCTGGGCATAACTTTGCTGCGCCAGCTGCACATTCTGCTCTAACTGGGCAATATCTTCCGGCGTAATCTTAGACTCTACCCGCGCAATTACGGTGCCTTCTTCCACATAGTCACCGTCCTGCACCAGCACTTCCGTAATCTTGCCATCACCTTTAGCGGTAATCACAGTCTCACTACCTACCACCATCGCATCGCTTACCACAAAGCCGCGATTGCTGTGCTGATAGAGGTACAAACCGCCGCCCGCCAAAGCTGCGAGCACAATCAAGCCAATTAAGCCAAAACGGATAAAATTCTTCGCTTTCTCTGTAACATCTACTTCCATCTATATCCCCCCTTGGGATGATAAACATTAGACTACCCAAAGGCCCGGCGTAACTTTTTTACAAAGGTTATGCCGGGCCTTATCGAGCCTAACTTACTTTATTTTAGCCCAGCTGAGCCTTAATCACTTCTACAGCCTTATCAAATGCCTGCGGCAGTGCTTCTGCATTCTTACCGCCAGCCTGAGCCATGTCCGGACGACCGCCGCCGCCACCGCCAACAACAGCAGCTGCTTCCTTGATGATTTTGCCGGCATGGATGCCCTTGGCATTGGCTTCCTTCGTTGCCTTAACCACGAGATTTACCTTGCCGTCATTAGCACAGGCCAGAACCACAACGCTCGGCGTATCGAGCTTAGAGCTCGTCATATCGGCCACTTCACGGAGTTCGTCCATGCTGCCGGCATTGGTCTTGCCGCAGACGACGTTCACACCGTTAATATCCTGCAGACCAGCAATGAGTTTAGCCGCATCGGCCTTGTCACGCATAGCAGCCACTTCGTCGAGCTGCTTCTGCATAGCCTTCATTTCGCCCTGCAGCCTTTCAATCTGTGCCGGAACTTCTTCTTCCTTGGTCTTGAGCTTGCCAGCAGCGTCAGCAAGAACTGCCATCTTAGCATTGGCATAGTCGAGCGCAGCCTTACCCGTGATGGCTTCGATACGACGCACGCCGGAAGCTACACCACTTTCGCTGACAATCTTGAACATGCCAATCTGGCCAACATTGGCTACATGGGAGCCGCCGCAAAGTTCCATGGAGAATTCGGGAACCTTGACCACGCGTACCACATCACCGTATTTTTCGGAGAACAGAGCCATAGCGCCAGCAGCCTTAGCTTCATCGAGGCTCATATGGGAAATTTCCACATCCTGGCCCTTGAGGATTTCGTTGTTCACGAGTTCTTCCACATCCGCGAGTTGCTGAGCCGTCACCGGTTCAAAGTTCGTGAAGTCGAAACGCAGGCGTTCCGGCGTAACGGAGGAACCAGCCTGGCTGATCTGATCGCCAACGACCTTCTTGAGAGCAGCCTGCAGCAGATGCGTAGCCGTATGGTTGCGGGCAGAAGCCAGTTTCTGTGCCTTATTGACAGCAATCTGCACTTCGTCGCCAACTTTAAGCTGACCTTCTTCGACATAAGCCACATGGTAAACCGTACCGTCCGGCAGTTTCTTGGCGTTGCTGACGCTGATATGACCGAATTCAGAGGTCAGAATACCTTCGTCACCGACCTGTCCGCCGCCTTCTGCGTAGAACGGCGTCGTCGTGAGGATTACACCAGCTTCCTGGCCGTCGGTGATTTCGTCCACCAGCTTGCCATCCTGCCAGATAGCGACTACCTTGCCTGCCGTAGCCTGTTCGTCGACCGTCAGCTTGCTGACATCAATGGAGGACAGATCGGGCACAGCCACGCGGGTGTTTTCGGCACGGGCGTTGCGGGCGCGGGTGCGCTGCTCGTCCATAGCCTTGTCAAAGCCTTCCTTATCGAGTTCCAAACCATTTTCATGGAGAATTTCTTCCGTCAATTCCCAGGGGAAACCAAAGGTATCGTAAAGGCGGAATGCCGCATCACCGGACAGGACTTTTCCGCCGGATTTCTGCAGCTTGTCCATTTCTTCCTGGCTAGGAACAGCTTCACTGATGTTGATGATCTTGTCGATCGGCAG
>CADBYQ010000242.1 GCA_902798865.1 Pseudoselenomonas ruminantium
CCAGGCACCCCCCACATGAACTTTTTTCTTATGATCTGTCACCACAAGGAAGTTTTTAGGAGACACATATTTTTCCCAGGTTGCCCTGTCCGTAAAGCCGATGGCACCAAGACTTACCCAGCCCTTGTAGTAACGGCCGATAGCAAACGCAAAGGCACCATCCTTGCTGGTATGCAGGACAAGCAACGGTTCACAAGGGTCAAGAGCCGTGCCCTGCAAATCGTCATAATGCTGAAAGGACTTGTCATCGAAATAGTACTTAGTGGTAGGCAAAAGCCGCATATCGGTGCGCATGGTAACTACGCCGTAGCAGATAGCGGTGCTCGCCGGGACGGCCTCCAGATTGCAGTTGTCCTGTGCCGCATTGTAATCTTCCTGAGAGATCATCATGCCGCCCTTGTCGTAATGTTCGCCAGGCTCTTTTTCCCCACGGAAATCCTGCTGCGCGCTGAGTATCAACTCTTTCAACTCTGCACCATCAACCGTCTGGGGATAGCTCAGCAGATCCGTCAAACTTGATGTTTTCTCCCGCATCGCCTGATTGACGGAAATAATCTCATCCTGTGTCAGGTACAGTGCATCCCCATTCGGATTCCGCTCTGTCCAATAACCTGCCGCAGCTCTGTCATCATGGATTGCAATCGACGCACTGGATGTACTTCCAAAACCAAACAAAACCAGCAAAGCTGTGATTCCTGCAAGAATAACGTTCTTTCCCCCAGCTATCATTCGCCTGTACGCAAAAATGTATTGACGCATGTAATTTTCTCCCTTCTCTGATTTGTGACTTAGCCTCAGAATTTCCACATCAGGCTCACCTTGCCCGCAGCGCCTCGCTGCTTGCCGCAAGCTGCTCGGCTGATGCAGCCAACCGATTTCCAATATACCGCTGTTGCCTTTTAGGCTTGGTGTGGCTGTGCTGTATCCGGCCACGGTAGCCTTGGCATCGCCGTCAAATTCATGTTCGAAGTAAGCGCCCAAATAGCCTTTGCTTTCCGCATTGAAGGCATGAGTCAGCTTGGCCCCCAGTCTTACCCGATGACTGCTGACGGCAGCAAAATCATAGGTTTCGCCTGTACTCAAACGGGCAGAATCACTGCCTGTATGGCTGTAAAAATAGCGGAGGGAAACATCCAATTCATTGTTCTGCCTGAGGCTCATGATCTTCCCCAGCCCCAGATGCGCTCCCCAGTAATGGCTGTTGGTATCATAACCAACAGGCGTGCCTGCATATCCCGTAAAATCCCGGGAGCTGTAATCTGCCTTGGTTTTGCCAGCGCGGAGACTGCCCTCGTAATACATGCCTTCCTTGTCCTTTTGCCGGACAAAGAGCGCAGCCCCGGCATAATCACTATCCCCCTTGCCATGCAGATTAGCGCAATAGCTGTCATATCTGCCTTTGCCGTATTCCCCGGCCAGGCCATAAAGTAGTCTACCGTTTTTATTGCTGACCTCCCTGGCTATGCCCAAGATGGCGCTGCCTCCACGGCTGTCCACATGAGAATCGGTCTGATAGCGGTACTTGCCGCCCTGGGTGGCAAAGAATGGCGACCATTCGCCCGCGGCAGCAGTGCCAGCGGTCCGGGACGCCTTCTCTGCCTGATGCAGACCATCTGCCGCCAGCAGATCTGCCCCCTGGTTCAGAAAGCCTGCCTGCGCCGCACGGGTCTCCACCAGGGATTTTGTCTCCGGATTGACCTCTGCCTCCCCTAAAACTGCCTGGAGATTGTGGGAATCATTGCTAAGGGTATAGCCGTAATTAAGGGAAATCCCCTGCTTCAGCGTGCCAGTAGTCTGACCGTCATAAAGAATGTTTCCTTGGGAGGAAATAAGATTTATGGTTTGGCCCTGTGTAAGAGATGCCCCTTCTGCTGCGGACAAAACCAGTCTTGTACCCTTCAGGTCCGTATCAGCGGTACCGGTTATGGTCAGCATATTGCTGCCTGATTGGTAAGATGCGGGCAAATGGAACGCCACCGTCTCGAAATTATAGATATTATTGGCGCTTATCCCTGACGAGGCAAGATAAAGCGCATTGCCCGTGCGCAGGTCACCGCCATTTGTGATGTTATAACCAAAGCCGTCAGTGCTATTCCCTGTCAGATACACACCGCCGCAGACATCCATCAGTTTCGCCGGAATGTAAATGGCAACCTTATTGCCGGTGGCATTGCTCGTGCTGCTCATGGTCATACCGCCATGCAGGTATACCTCCCCGTTCCCGGAGCCACCCAGGAGATTTATGGTATTGCCCGAGGCAATCCCGGCAGCAGCGAATCCGCCGATCAATGTCAGCTTGCTCGCTGCACTGCCGCCGGAGACATTGATCGTATTATCATTGGCATTGCCCGTGCGGGAGTAGCCGCCGTATACCAGCCCTGTGCCGCTGGTGGAAATGGAGCCGCCGCTGATATTGACCGTGTTGCTGATGGCATTCCCATTAAGGGTGTAGCCGCCATAGAATTCAGCATCACCTGGCTCGTACTCGGTGAAAGTCTCTTTATAGATGCTTTCACTGGAAGCCAGGTCAGCCACTGCCCCTCCCGCAAGATTTACCGTATTGCTGCGCGCATCGCCATCATCGGCCTTGCCGCCCCAGATGAACGCCCGGTAGCCGCCAATGGTGCCCCCCTTTACTGTTATCGTATTATTGTCGGTATTGCCTGTGCCATAAGCACGTGCCCCAAAGAGATAAACGCCCTTTTCGAATGTACCGTCATTGACTGTGACACGATTGTCTGTGGCATCGCTGCCTCTATTGCCAAGGCCTGCGGCAATGAATGTCTGCCCCTCAAAACTACCCCCATTCACCGTAACGTAGTTATCCAAGGCAGCATATCCCTTATCCATGGCATTGCCGGCATAAATGCCAGCCGATTGCTTTGTTCCGGATTTATTGACGAAATTGCCGTCATTGATGATAATACCATTGCCAATGGCACTGCCATTATTCCGCGTGAATCCGCCGTAAAAGTAGTTGGAGTATTTACCCGAGCCAGCGGAGGTAGCCCCATCGACTGTGTAAGTCCCCCCATTTATCGTCAAGGTACTGTTTGAAACTGTCCCCTCCTGGGTATAGGCATTGAAAAACCACTGATGGCCGCCGTAATGATCGTAATCCTGATCCAAAACCCAGTTCACATCGGATATATTCCCTGTATTGCTGCCATCTCCCCAGCCATAATAAGTCTGATCCTCTGCTGCAGCAGATCCGGAAGCCGACAGCCAGCCTGCCACAGCGATAGCCAGCCAGGTCTTTGTCTTTTTGCGTATTTTCATATATTCTCCCTTCTATAGATCGGCTGATCGTCAAATTATCAGCGCACTGCCAGCACAATGATCTTCTCATCCTCTGTCAGAAGCTCTGCTTCCAACTTCATGAGATCCAGCACCTGTTCCCGGCGGACAAGGCCGCTGAGATTCAGCTGTTTTTCCCCATAATAGGCGAAAAGCCCCGGCAGCTCGCCGCCAGTCGCTCCATATTCCACGGTATCCTCCAGCAGGGATTTCAGTTCCGCCTCCAGCTCTGCCTTGGTACAGACAATAGCGCCGAGGGCTTCCCTTTGAAGGCAGACTATACCATGTCGATTCAGCACACGCACCTTATGCTTTTTGACCGGGATAAGCCCCAGGATGCGCTTCTTGTACTG
>CADBYQ010000243.1 GCA_902798865.1 Pseudoselenomonas ruminantium
AGCGACGTCATGGCGTGGGGAGCTGTTGAGGCCCTCAAGGATCACGGGATCGAGGCGCCGCGCGATATCGGCATTGTCGGATACGATAATATCTACTACGCAAACTACATTTCACCGAAGCTGACAACTGTTGAGAACCCGACGAAGGTACTCGGAAAGAAGGCGGCGAGGAAGCTGATTGAAACTATTGAAGATGGAAATGGCTCCGGCGGCACAAGTGAGAAGATGATCCCCTCCATTATCCCTAGGGAAAGCTGCTGAATATTTCCGACAGCAGAAGCGGCTGAAGTTTATCCGCATATCTTAGAATATCTGTGAATTACTGACGGAAAAGCTGGACAGAACAGTCAGAATAACCGGAACTGTTTTACAGAGCAGTTCCGAACAACAGAATATCCATTTCCGATTCTGCCAATAAAGCCACTACAATATGATGTAGAGGCCGATGCCGAACCTGAATTGACGGTTATATTTTCAGCAGAACAATCTTCCACCATCGAACCACTTTCCACATTTCCTATAAATGAACCAACCTTTACTGCATAACCAAGATTATTACCCAAGGTCATAGAAACCGTAGAAACACCGATATTCCTGATTTCACCACTGCTGACTGAACCAAGCAATCCATAGCATCTGTCATTATTAGGCACAATGATTTTATAATTGCTGATTACAGGCTTAGCCCCATTACCCTTATCACCAACAAGATGCCCCTTGAAGGTTTTGTCTTGATGATATTCCCATTCTCAAATGCTGGCCCGACGACGGCGGCCCCTTCGTGACCCTGCCGTTGGTGTTCACCAAGAACCCCAAGACCGGCAAGCGAAATGTGGGCATGTACCGCCTGCAGAAATACGACAGCCGCACCACGGGCATGCACTGGCATATCCACAAGAACGGCGCTGAAAACTTCCGCGACACCAAGGCACAGGGCGGCGATAGAATCGAAGCGGCAGTAGCCATCGGCACGGACCCGGTGCTTACCTATGCCGCAACTGCTCCCCTGCCCCGCGATATTGACGAAATGGTTTTCGCCGGTTTCCTGCGGCATAAATCCGTGGAAATGGTCAAGTGCAAGACCGTAGATATCGAGGTGCCTGCAACAGCCGAAATCATCCTCGAAGGCTATGTGCTGACGGATGAAAAGCGCCGCGAAGGCCCCTTTGGCGACCATACGGGTTACTACTCTTTGGCGGACGATTATCCCGTGTTCCATATCACGGCGATTACCCACCGCAAGAATCCGATTTACTTCTCCACGGTGGTTGGCAAGCCGCCTATGGAGGACTGCTACCTTGCCAAGGCGACAGAGCGCATCTTCCTGCCGATTCTGCAGCAGATGCAGCCGGAAATCATCGACATCAATATGCCGCTTGAAGGCGTATTCCATGACTGCTGCATCGTATCCATCAAGAAGCAGTACCCCATGCAGGCCCGCAAGGTCATGCACGCACTCTGGGGCATGGGCCAGATGATGAACGTCAAGATGATTATTGTCGTGGATGCCCATGTCAACGTACAGGACCTCAAGGAAGTCTGGTGGCGTGTCTACAACAACATCGACGCCAAGCACGATTTGGAAATCGTCGAAGGCCCGCTTGACGTTCTCGACCACTCCTCCCCGATGGCAAAATGGGGTTCAAAGATGGGCATTGATGCCACCAAGACCTGGCCGGAAGAAGGCCATACCCGCGAATGGCCGGAAGAAATCAGCATGAGCGAAGAAATCAAGGCCCGCGTAGATGCCAAGTGGAAGGAGCTTGGTCTGGATTGATTGATATAAAAGCCCATATTAACAACGTGGCTCTGCACCATACGATTTTCGACCTGCCGTTTGCCTTTATGGGCGCGGTACTGGCGGCAAATGGCCATCCCAGCGTCCATGACCTTGTCTGGATTGCTCTGGCCATCACCACCGGCCGCGCGGCGGCACTCGCACTTGACAATCTGGCTGACCTCAAATTTGACAGTCAGCAGCCCCGCATGAGCCACCGCGCCATGGTTACAGGCAAAATCAGCAAGCTGGAAGCAAAGATTTTTATTGCCGTCTGCCTGCTGTTGATGGTGCTCTCGGTTATGCAGCTGCAGCCCATCTGCATTTACCTGCTGCCGCTGGCCGCCCTGCCCTTTCTGATTTATCCGTTCACCAAGCGTTTTACCGGCTGGTGCCATCTCGTCTTAGGCATTGCCATTGCCATGGCGCCTGCCGGCGGCTGGGTCGGCGTCAGCGGGCAAATTACTGCGCCCATGGTGCTCCTGTGCTCGGCTGTAGCCCTCTGGATTTGCGGCTTTGACGCCATGTACGGCGCACAGGACGAAGAATTTGACAAGAGCCAGGGACTGCATTCCTTAGCGGTCAGCTACGGCGCACCGAACGCCTTTAAGCTCGCGGCAGCCATGCACGTTATCTGTATCGCCTGCTTCTTTGCCGTGGGCATAATGCTCGCTTTAGGACAGTCCTACTTTGTCGGCGTGGGCATTGCGGCAGGCACGCTGATTTACCAGCACCGCATCGTAAGCCCCACGGATTTTTCCCGGGTGACGCAAGGCTATTTCATGCGCAACGGCATCGTGTCCGTCGCCATCTTTGTCTGCACCTGGCTTAGTTTCTACTTATAATCAACAAAATTGAGGTGACTCCATGTCCGCAAAAATTCTCGAAGGCAAGTTTTTCGCACAGCAGTTAAAAGATGATGCAGGGCGCCGGGCGGCGGCTCTGCAGGAAAAATATGGCCGCGCTCCGGGGCTGGCCGTTATCCGCGTAGGTAACGACCCGGCTTCTGAAGTCTACGTCCGCAACAAGGACAAGGCCTGCGCTGCACTCGGCATCTATTCGGAAGTTATCGCTATGCCCGAAGAAACCAGTAAAGACGAATTAATCGCCAAGATAGATGC
>CADBYQ010000244.1 GCA_902798865.1 Pseudoselenomonas ruminantium
ACTGGCCGGAGGATGTGTGCTGGTCTTGGGACTCTATGGATTATCCAGGCAGGCCCTGGTCTGCTATTATGGCCATCGTCTGCTTCTTTCTCTGCCCTTGGTGGGGGCATTGGCCTGTCATGTAGCCTGGTCGTTGACTTTTCATACGCTGGCTATGCTTTTGGAACAAGGGATAACCCTGCATGCGGCCATAAAAATGGCGGCTCCCGTGACGGGGAACCGCTACATTGAACAGGAGTTATGCTGTTTACAGGCCAAAGTGGAGCATGGCAGTTCGCTCATTAATGCCCTGCAGGACTGCAAGGCTTTTCCGCCAATGCTGTTGGAAATGCTCGAAGCTGGGGAGCAGGCCGGACAATTGGAGGTTATGCTCGGCAAAGCCGCTGCCTTTTGTCAGGTACTGGCGGAAAACGAATCCGCCCGTCTGCAGGCACTGGCTGAACCTGCTGCCATCTTCACCGTGGGTGGCTTAGTTTTCTTTATGGTTATGGCGGTGATTATGCCGTTATTAAATACCATGGATGCGCTGAGCATGTAAAAAAATTGACTTGTCAAATTCGTGTTGACAAGTCAATTTTTCATTAGGACAGCAATTTTTCTTTAAGCTGCTGGTATTTTAATGTATAATACGGGCCATTCTGGGCTTCGCGATGGTCAAAGCCATAGGCGCGGCGGCTGACGGCCAAAATGGGCGGAGCCTGAATGCGCTTGGCTACAGCCATGCCTGTAAAGAGATTCCACCAACGTTCCAGATCGGCGATAAATTCTTGCGCGGTGGGGAAGTATTTGGCCACAAGGCCTGGCTCACAACCCAGATTTTCCTCAAGCGTGCCAGCGGCATACCATTCCAGAATATCCTCCGGTGCAGCCTTCTGCCAGCGCTCAATAAAGGAACGGAACAGGTAATCGTGGTAAGGATATTTGATGGGGTCGCCCTTGCCCTCATCGACATTCTGCGCCGAGGATAGTTCAGCACTCGGCACAATGTCGATAATGCCCTGCGGTACGACTTCACGGCCGTAGACTTCATCATTCATATAATGGGCGAGGGCATAGACCTGATATTTCCAAAGGTCTGCCAAGGCCGCCAAAAAGCCGGACTGGTCGCCGTAAAGGGTGGAGTAGCCCACCGTGGTTTCGGCTTTGTTGGCATTGCAGGTAAAGCCGCCGCCAAAGGCTGCTGCCGCACCGGCAAGGACGCGGGCACTGCGGTCGCGTGCCTGAATGTTTTCGGTGACAAAGGAAGATATCGTGAGATTCTGCTGGGAACCGTCTGTCAGATACGTAACCGGTGTATGGGAAAGCTGGTCAACGGTGTGGTCAACGGACTGCTGAATCGGAACAATGGCATACTGACAGCCCAGATTATCCGCCAGTTCCTTGCTAAGGCCCTTGGTGGTAGCGGAGTTAAAGACGCTGGGCATGTTGACCAACAGGAGATTTTCCGGGCCGACAATTTTGGCATAGAGGGCTGCAGCTACAGCAGAGTCAATGCCGCCGGAAATACCGATAACGACCTTCTTCATATGGATGTTTTCGAGGAAACGGCGCACACCGTAGTTCAGGGCACGATAGATATGGGCAATGTCTGGTTCCTTATCTTCGGGCAGTGCCGGCATATCGGCAAGCTCGTTCATATCCACGAGGGTAAGTTCTTCCTGATATTCCTCGCCCATGGCGCAAACATCACCCTTGGTATTGTAGGCGGTGCTGGAACCATCGAAGGTGTAGACCGTTTTGCCGTTGTTCTGCAGGCCGATGGCGTTGACATAGAACAGCGGTTTGCCGGCGGTTCGTGCCTGTTCGCCAAAGACGCGGTTGCGCTTGCCATTTTTGCCTAACGTATAGGGGGAAGCGGAGATATTGACAAAGAAGTCAATGCTGCCCTTGTTCTGCAAAATCTGCAACGGCTCCAACGCATAGTTATCGCTCCAGCCGTCTTCACAGAGCAGGCAGCCGACGTTGTATTCCTTGCCCTGCACATTGATGCAGACCGGTGCGATAAGGTCTGCCGGCTTTTTGCCCTGTTCCAAGGCCAGCTGCTGCAGACTGTAAAAATGACGGGTATCGTCAAATTCACGATAGTTGGGCATCAGGGTCTTGATGGCATAGGGATATTCCTGGCCGGTGGGGGCAATCAACTTGCCATTTTGTGCCGTGAAGAATGCGTTGTACTTGCGTACCCGGCCGTCGTTATTGCTCTTATCCCAGCTTAAAAGCAGAGAATCGGACTGAACCTCACTCGCCTTGAGCCCCTTTATATCAGAGGGAACCACTCTCGCCTCAGTAAGCGGCTCAACCGCGCTGGTGGGGTTTACGAGCTTCGCTACCGATACAGCCTCGTCGCTCGTCGCGGACGAGTTAACCGCCGTAACGCCGACAGGAACGGCAACGCAGATTATCGTCGCCAGCAAAAACGCGAAAGGAATAAAAAACTTCTTCATCAACAAGCGCCTTCCTCCATAAATTCTACAATCTATATATTATGGTCAACTGATAGATATAACTATTCAAATTAAGTTTACAACTAGATTTTACTAGACTCTCGCTTTTTTGTCAATAAGTTTTCGAATCATTCCATTAATTAGATAAAAACAAGATAAAAACGCCTATTCAATTTATATGTTTTTACCCTGTCGTTTATTTTTACGCTTAAATATCAATAGTATTCTAAGAAATTATATGAATTTTTTGTGTAGTTTTGTTAAAAATTTAAAAATATTTTGTGTTTTCTACTTGAAATTTTTGGAATTCTCAGATATTATAGTAATAAGGATTATAAAAAAGAGGTGAGATTTATGGTACATATTTACTACGGGGACGGCAAGGGTAAAACCACCGCCGCTATCGGCCTGGCGGTACGCGCCGCGGGAAGCAGAATGAAGGTGCTTTT
>CADBYQ010000245.1 GCA_902798865.1 Pseudoselenomonas ruminantium
TAAGACCGTCAATGTTACCCATGTGCGGGAAAAAGAAGGGCATATCCTCCACGAAACTGCAGAGCCGGTGGCTGTGGGAACGGAAGTTACCGCCGAAATTGACTGGCAGATGCGCTTGGATCATATGCAGCAGCACTGCGGGGAACATCTATTATCCTATGGTTTCTGGAAACTTTGTCAGGCCGATAATGTGGGCTTTCATATGACGGAGGAAATGGTGACGATTGACCTTAACCGTGAGGTCAGCGCTGCCGAGGTTCAGCAGGTGGAAACGTTGGCGAATGCACAGATTCAGGAAAACCTGCCGATAAAAACGACCTGGATGGAGGCCGATCAGGCTGCGGTTTGTGCAACCCGTAAATTCAATGACAAGCTGACCGGCCCTGTGCGGGTGGTCAGCATTGAAGGCAGTGATGCCTGCACCTGCTGCGGCACGCACCCGCCCATGACCGGCATGGTGGGACTGGTTAAAATCTTCAAGGCGGAAAAGCATAAGGAAGGCACGCGGATTTATTTCCTTTGTGGTCGTTTGGCTATGGCGAAGATTCAAAAATGCTGGCAGGAATTAACTGGCGCTGTGCAGCTGCTTTCCCTTAAAGATGAAGAAATTAGACAGGGGGTAGAACGTCTGCAGACGGAGAACAAAGAACTGCGGGATAAGCTGGCTTTAGCTGAAGAACGCTGGGTAAACGAAATAGCCCCGCAGCTTTTGGCCAAGGCGGAGCTTAAAGAGAATATTAAGATTGTTGAAGCCCATTTCGAGGATATTTCGGCTGATGCAGCCAAAAAGCTGACGCAGAAGCTGGTCGAAGAACCACAGGCACAGGTGACGGTATTCTATAAACAGAAAAACAGGCTTAACTATATACTGGCAAAGGGGGCGGCTGTATCGGTTAGCTGCCGGGAGCGCATAGCCGTGCTCAATAAGGAATTAAACGGTCATGGCGGCGGTAATGATAATATGGCGCAGGGCAGCAGCGCGGTAAGTGATTGATGGGATTAAGTAAAAATATTGAATTGTTTGTGGAGGGCTGCAAAGCCCTCCTTATTGTATGGCAAATTTTTCCTGCAAGGTCTGCAGAAACAGCTGAGAGGCTTTGGAAAAGACCTGATTCTTTTTCCAGGCTAAAGAAGGTTCGGTGTAGATGGGCGGTTCCAACGGACGGGTGCAGAGGTTGGTGCCCGTGGTATTTATGAGCTGATCAAAGGAGATGGCATAGCCTAAGCCTTCTTTGACCATCAGGGTGGCATTATAAAGCAGGGTGTAGGAACCGGCTATATGAAGTTCGTTTACTGGTTTTTGCAGCCAGTTGAGCAGTTCGTCACCATGGGTACTCGGCGAGAGGGTTTGGCGGGAAAAGAGCAGGGGGCGGTTCCAGAGGTCACTGGCCTGAATGGTTTCCTGCTTAGCGAGTGTATCATCTTTGCGCAGGAACAGCACCCATTGGTCACGGACAGGCAGGGGAAGTTCCTGATATTTGGCCGGGTCAAGCCGGCCATAGACAAAGGCAAAGTCGATAAGGCCGCGCTCCAAACGGGTGAGGGTGGTACTGCCATCACCCGTCACGATATGAAAGCGGATACGGGGATGCTGCTTTTGCAGTTGGCGGGCGGCCTCCATAATCAGGCCGAAATGTACAGATTCCCCTGCGCCAATGCGGATATCGCCGCTGATATCTTCGTTGCTGCTTAATAGTTCGCCCTCGGTCTTTTCCACCAGCGACAGGATTTCTTCTGCGCGGCGGCGTAAAAGCGCCCCGTCATCGGTCAGGAGAATGCGGCGCGGTTCACGAATCAGCAGTTGTTTGCCGAATTCTTCTTCCAAATCCTTTAACTGCCGGGAAAGGGTCGGCTGGGAGAGGTGCAGTTTTTCTGCCGCCCGCGAAAAACTTTCCTCACGGGCAACGGTCAGAAAGTAGTTGAGAACACGCAATTCCATCGCAATCAGCTCCTTGTTTTTCTTTTATTATAGAGTGTGAATCTATTACTGTAAAGCATAGATAGGCATTTTCTATAAGTATTGGTATTTACATGAAGATAAATCTATAATGGAAGAAAAGGAAGGTGTGGAAATGGAACAGAATGGAAATAAACGCGTAATGCTGCTTATCCTGGCCATGGGGGTGTTTGGTATTCTCAATACCGAAATGGGCTTTATCGGGATTTTGCCCTATATCGCGGAAGACTATCAGGTCAGTGTGGTGCAGGCCGGCTGGCTTATCAGCTTGTTTGCCTTGGGGGTAGCGGTGGCAGGGCCGACCATGCCGCTTGTTATGTCGCGATTTAACCGCAAGCATGTTATGGTCTTTATTTTGGGCTTGTTTACCCTTTGCAATGTGATTGCTGTCTTTGCCGAAAGTTTCTATGTGCTCTTGGCGGTGCGCGTGTTGCCGGCGTTCTTCCATCCCGTTTATTGCGCGATGGCCTTTACCGTGGCGGCAGGCTTAGCGCGGACAGGTGAGGAGCCGAAGATGGTGGCCAAAATCAATATGGGCGTGGCAGCCGGGATGGTGGCCGGTGTGCCCATCAGCAACTTTTTGGCCGAGCAGTTCAGCCTTGCGGTATCGATGGCGTTCTTTGCCTTGGCGACCTTGCTGGTTATGTTGGCGACCTTATGGTTTATTCCGTCCCTGCCGGTGCAGGAACGGCTAAGTTATGGCATGCAGCTGTCTGTGTTGAAAAAGCCCATGGTCTGGGCGTCCATTGTGGCGGTAATTTTCCTCAATGGTTCGATTTTCGGTGTATTCAACTATCTGGCGGAGTATCTGGGCGTAGTTTCCGGTGTGGCGCCAGCCTTAATCAGTATCTTGCTGCTTGTGTATGGTCTTTGTAATATTGGGGGCAGTAT